>JAGLDC010000064.1 GCA_023145965.1 bacterium
GTCGAATATCTCCACGCGGGAGGGCACGCCGTCGACGGCGATTTTCACTGCGGAATTGAAGGGGTTGGGGTAGGCCGTTATCTCGAAGGCGGAGGGCTTTACCGGCGGCGCAACCTCGGCAATCGATGTCGGAATAGCATATTGCACGATTGCGCGGATAGCGAAGTTGCTCGGGTTCGAAACCCAGGACGAACCACTCCAATAATACGACATTCCGCTGCCGGAACCGCTTGTCGAAATACTGATGGAACCGTCGCGGAAAACGCAACCGGCAGCAAAATCACCGCTGAAAAAGATCAACGTATCCGAAATGTAAAAGGTGTTCCAATTGGTCGAAACATAGGATATGTCCCCGATCCACAACGGATCGTCCGACGATGCCGATGTCAGATCGAAGTATGTCGGTTGCATCGACCCGGAGGATTGGAGGTTGATCTCCACGGCGATTATCCTTCCGGGCGAGATAATTGGAGTGAACTCCGCGCGGAGTTTAAAACCGTCGTAACCGCTGAAGCTTCCATAATACGGACCCGGCGCGGTTGCCCAAAGTGTATCGATCCCTCCGGTGCAGCTTCCGCTCGGTGCCGCAGCGACACGCTCGGAGTAGCGACTGCTTCCCGATGAGTAATTTGCGCGGACACGGTAATAATATATCTGGCCGTTGATAACCGATAAATCGTCGAATGACGCCGTCCCCGGAGTTCCAATCGTGGAATACGGACCGGTAGCGATCTGCGCACGATACACCGTGTATCCGGTGACTGCTGCGCCCGGAGGTGTCCATGTTAACGAAACATGGCCGGACAACATACTCTGAGCATTAAGGTTCATCGGCGGCGACATCGGAGAACCACTCACTGTGGCATTATAAGTGAAATTCGCCTGGCCGCCGCTATGCGCTGTGTTCGTCACGATCATGGCCATGTCCGAGACGGTGGCCCAATCGGTGATGTTCAAAGCGGCGGTGTTCCCCGCGCCGAGCGAAACGATATCTTCCACATAGCCGATCCCGTCGGACCTGAGAATTCTCACATCGAATTGTGCGGCGTCATCGCCGTCGAAACTCAAATCCATAATGGAACCGCCGTCGTTCTGCCGAAAACGGACTACATTGCACGCCACCGGGTATGGCCGGGTTCCAAGAGCCGGGCCGTGAGCGGGATAAGAATTGTGATCGCCAGATAGAGCAACATCTGGATACAATGCCGCTTCGGTAAAATGCGCGCCGTCGCTGCGCGCACCGGTGACATATCGCCAGCCGCTATATCGCGCATAGGCCAGATCGAATGTCGATCCATAGCCGATCAATGTCGTGTCCAGTGTAGCTATGTCGTCGGTGGAATATTTGTGGTTTTCCCAACAACCGGAAGGCCCGGCGAAAAACGGCGTGCCATAGGTCTCCCACAGATATATCGCCCATATCCCACCGCCATATTCGTGGCTGCCATCGTAGTATGTTTGGGATATATGCGGCGCGTCCTGATACCATTCGAGTTGAAGCTCGTGCCCGGGATATTCCGGCCAGACAGCGTGCTCCGCCCATACCGCGCAATTCTCCATCCACCACGTAAGCGAATTGAACGTGTATCCAAACTGTATCGCGTGATGGAACTCATGGGCGGTGAGATTCGCCGCGCATGCCGTTGGGTTCGACTCGCCGGATAGATCGCTTTTGAGGACGACATAGGACATCCTGTCGTCCCAAGGCGTGGAAGTAACCTGGCCGTCCGATTGGCAATATCCGTAAGTACTGCTCGAAAAATACTGTATATATGCATCGTAAAGGTTTGTCCCGCCACCGGTGCCGCCGTCATAAGGGGGATGTGCAAAACCCATAATGGTGACCTGCTCTATCCACGCGCTGTCGAGATAAGCGGCATAAAGCTGCACAGTCGCAATATTAGTGGCATCGGTGCCGGTCGTTGTATAATACACCCTGAAATGTCCCGTTGGGGAGTCGATATAATGTGGCAAACTCGGCCTTAGCAGTGCCGGTCTAAGAAGCTCTCTCGCTTTTGGCGATAGGGATTCCCATTCGCGTTGCACTTCGAGGAATATTGGCGTGGCGCACCTTCCAACGTTAATCTCTTCGCCCGATGGAACCAACTCCGGCGAAACAACCGACCAAACGGAAAGCACCAATTCTCTTTCGTGCTGTGACAGCACCGAAAGGTCGGCTTCGGTGGAAGCCCAAACAAAGGCGGCCAACAACAAAATTACGGCAATAGATCTCATATTACTAACTCCTTGTGTGTATTATCAATATTAATATAATACGACCAGATGGAGGCCTTTGTCAAAGGGTAATTGAAGGAATATATTGAACCTTGAGAACGATGTTTAGGTTTGATCAGACACTATCGAGTGTGATCGATAATTTTGCGTTCACCTTCAGTGAAATTCGATATGGATGATCAAGTCTGCATATTTAATCCCTAGATCATCTTGCCCAACAACTGCCTTTACTTATATAATATTTATTATACTCGTTTTTTTTGCGAACGATGTTAAATCGCTAATTTTCCTTAAGCAATGACTGTCACGCCCGATGCTACGTCCTTCGGACGCATCGGCTCTTCCCATCCACGACTCTGTCACCCATCCCCCTCGCGCCAGCCCTCACCTATTAAGATTGCTCCCATTCGCGCGCTTGCGATTTTTTATTTGTATTCCTATGAATATCCAGACAAGCTTGTCATGATAAAATTTTCCTTGCTTTAATTGGCTTAAATCGTTTTATTATAGCGATTTTGAAAAGAATTGAGGTTATTATGATAAGAATTAAACTTGAAGAGACACTCGAATACCTATGGGAAGACATTCAACCGAGCCTCGAGAAAGCTGCGCAAGAGGTTTTTCCTGAAGCGGAGTTTGAGAGCCGCGTGCTCTTCCGCGCTTTTTTAAAGGAGATCGGCCGCCAGAAACACGACTGGGCAAAAATACCGGACAACCTTATCGATTCGAGTTATTGAAATATGAGTTCGAGCTTGAAGAAACATATCATTCTTGCTTTGAAAGTCGGTGTTAGCGCGGCTCTTCTGTATTATTTAATCACGCGCATCGACTTGGAGGGATTTATTACTGCTGGAAGGGAATTCCCTCTTTGGACGATGCTTCCGCTCACGCTGGTGTTCATCGCGACCATTTTCATTGGAAGCTTGCGGTGGAAAGTATTTCTTGGCTCTCATGGAATAAGGCAATCGGTCATGAAAGGCGTCCAGCTTTACATGATTGGTTATTTTTTCAACAATTTCCTTCCTAGTGGAGTTGGCGGCGATGTTGTTCGTGGTTATTGCGCTGGCAAGGAATGCAAACGCATTCCTGTTGTTTATGCCTCGATAGCGGCGGAGCGTCTTTCGGGTCTTCTTGGGACACTCGCTATATCTCTGTTATTCCTACCTATAGTCCGTCCCCCGGCACCACTTCCGGTTCTAGTTCTGGGGCTCAATGTTCTTTTTTGGGTTGGCACAATCGTTTTCATTTTCCTTAATCTAGAGGATTTTCTGCGTAAAGTCTTAAACAAGCTACCTTTCGGCATAGGTGCGAAAATCGGCGATTTTGTCGAGGCGGTGCGATTTTTCCGTAAAGATACTAAAGCACTCATTCAAGGTTTTCTGCTTTCCATCATATATCAAGGATCGCTTATAACCTTCGTCTTTCTTATCGCAATTATTGCTGGCGTCGAAAAGATTCCATGCACGGCTTATTATGTTTTCGTTCCGCTTATATGGATAATTGCTCTTATACCTATTTCACTCAATGCTCTTGGAGTTAGGGAAGCGAGTTTCAGCTATTTTTTCAGTTTATGGGGAGCCTCGGAGGCTCAGGGACTGCTTGTTTCGCTGCTTTTCTTCGGGACTAGCGTAATCTGCGGTATTATTGGAGGTATAATCTGGGCTGTGTCCGGCAATAGGGCGAAATCTCAGGATATTCAAGACGGTCCGATAAACAAAAGCAAATAAATGAATAACACAACAATAGAGCTGGCAAAATTATATGATATAAACTGTTAAAGATTACCAAATCAGATAGCAACAACGCGTAGAGGTTTTTAATACCCGGAAATTTACCTAGTCTATATTGAAATCAACTGCGGGAACACGAAGGAAGATAACTTATGTTAAATAGCAGAATCATAATATTAGGGTTATTTTTAGTTCCTATTATTCTTTTACCAAATTCCGTTCCAATAATCACTGATGTTCGAATAGCTCGAACTGATTCCACAGCAATAATACATTTTTCAAGCTTCGACTCGGACAATGATTCGTTAACCTATCGCCTTGCGTTTGGAGATGAAGAAATCGACCTTGCACAAAAAGCGTTAGCTATTTCGAACGATAGCATAAAAATCCCACTCGATCTGTTGCCGGATACCGATTTGCCGCCACATCTTTTCGCCTATGACGGCACAGGCTACGGCGGCGAATATCTCGAGGTCGCTCCAGCGAAAAATGCGCGCGCATTTCTTTCCCGCTTCGAGATCACAAACCTCGAATTCGAGGCTTTTGTAGAAAACGGCGGTTACGAGACCGAGCAATATTGGATAATCGATGATGGCAGTATTAGCGTGCCCAAACTCGGTTGGCGCTATCAGGGCAAATTCGGCTGGCTTCATCCTGCGGGATGGGACAATCACTCCGATCCACCCTATGCAAGCGACACGGTTTCATCCGGACCATTTCATCCTGTGGTTGGTGTGTCGTGGTGGGAATGCTGGGCATACTGCAAGTGGGCTGGCGTCGAACTTCCTACCGAAGAACAATGGCGCGCTGCGGCTAACAAAGCCACCACAGGCTCGGGAATCCTGGTCGTTAGGGGCAATTTCGATGGCAATCGAGATGGCTTCGCCGCTCTTGCCCCAACTGGCAGCTATCCCTCTCTTGATTTTGCAGATTTAGCTGGCAATGTCTGGGAATGGCTTGTTATTGTCCGTGACGTTATCGATTATGCCGAATTTACCTGCGCAGCGAGAGCCCTCGCGGGCGGAAGCTGGCGTTCCTCGGCAAATTTATTCCCGGACCATCGTCGTTCCCATTGCCCCTTACTTCGCGACCCGGATATCGGTTTACGCACAGCTGTGAAAACAATCCCTTACGGAGAATAATAGATACAAACCCTACTTTGAATATTCCTATTAATAGTCGGCGCATCAACATCATTTCAACTCGAGTCCTTATGTCATTTCAAGAAGCGCAAACAACGAAGCGTTCTCAGCGCGAATAGAAGGAGATTTCTCCCCTTCGGGTCGAAATGACAGCAAGGTTGAGGTATATTGCCGCGCCCTTTGGACTCGCAATGACACTAGAAGCAAATTTATATGGCAACCTTGAATCTCCATCACTTCCGGTATTTTACCTCGTCCAAGCGAGCTTCGACTCCGCTCAGCCACCAATAGCAGCCCCTCGGCTGAGCCGTGGGAATGTTGATGAGGGTCTGGAGATTTATGGCAGAAGACCATTGTTGTCGGCCATGCCGACTTTTTGTTTGAAATGATGAGGTAATTGCCTATATTATAAAACGATGTGGGACTTTAAATTCATAGGAGCACTCGAAAAAGCCATCGCTTCGGTGCTGGTAATCGCGATAGTCTATCTTCTGATTCGCGTATCTTTCCGCCTCATAAAAAAAGTAGTCAAGAGTCCCGAATCCAAATATGCTATCCGTAAAAGCGCTATTTACGGATCCACAGTTTTCAGTTTGATACTCGTCGCGACTATATGGATCGAGGTTATCTCAAGCTTTACAACATTTCTTGGGATAATCGGCGCGGGCGTGGCTCTTGCCCTGAAAGACCCATTGACCTCAATCGCCGGATGGTTCTATTTAACAATTTCACGCACATATAGCCTCGGCGATAGAGTAGAAATAGATAATCTCAAAGGCGATGTTGTCGATGTGAGCATCTTCCACACAACCATGCTCGAGGTCGATGGTTGGGTCGATAGCGAACAATCTACAGGGAGGCTTGTCACGTTCCCCCATAATTGGTTATTTACGAAAAGAGTATATAACTACTCGAAGGGCTTCCGCTTCATTTGGACCGAGGTTTCACTGGTGATAACATTCGAGAGCAATCTCAAGCTCGCCTCAGATATAATCCTCAAACGCGCGCAGGAGATTTGCGGGAACATCCCCGAGCTTGCGGAGAAAGCCCTGAAAGACACATCGAACAAGTATCTTATTAGAATAGGCAAACTTACACCGATTGTATATACCAAAGTTATCGACAGTGGAGTCAAACTCTCTGCGCGGTTTCTCACGCGCGTGCGCGCGAGGCGGCAGTCCGAACACGATCTTTACAACGCGATCCTCGAGGATTTCGCCAAAGAGCAGGATGTCAATCTTGCATACCCAACATACAGATTGGTGCAAAATCAGGATTGAGAGATAAACTTATAACTCTATGAATTAGTAGCATACATCCAAAATCTAGGGGATTTTTCTCTTAAAATAAATACTATGCACAAAAAAAGATGAAGGAATTTTATTACTCAATAGTTATTTTCTTCTCTATCTCGTAACCTCATATGGAACATGGGGGTATAGTAATTCGATTTCCTTTCAACGAACCTAAGAATATCCAACATAAACGCTATTATGAGTTTAATTGGGCCTGTTTAAAACCCCAGTTATCAGATGTAGGAATTACTTTATAAAAATCACACGCTTAGTAATCGAGGTATTGAATCCCATTTTTGCTCGTATCAAATAAACACCCGAAGATATGGAAGCATTCGGTGTCCATGTGAATTTGCATATTATGTAGGCGGCCTCTGCGTCACCTGTTCTTTTAGTATTCGAGGTTGAAGCAAGCTTCGACGGTGCAGTTTCATTTTTAGTTAAATCCACTACCGACCGTCCCGAGATGTCGAAAACCTCGATATTAAAGGGCAATTCACGAATTGCCCTAATGGGTGCTTCAATGGAAACCCGCAGCGATGAATTAAAAGGATTGGGATAAGCACAAACCGAAATTTGGGCAGGTCTGTAAGATTTTTCGTTCACGGTTACAGGAATCGATATTATCTCAACCGGAAAATTGTGTTGTATAGTGGTCCCATCGCCCAATTGGCCATACCCATTACGCCCCCATGCCAAAAGCCGGCTATCGCTTAAAACTACGAAATTGTGCCCAGAACCGGTTTCGATTTTTACTGCATCAAATAAATAGCCTATGTTATCCTTGCCGTGAACACGCACAGGCAAATGTTCATCACAAGTGCTATTATTGCCTATCGAACCGTAGAAATTATTCCCCCATGCCCATACCGAACCATCATCTAAAAGCGCTATGGAATGTTCTAAACCGCTTTCAAAAGCAGTTACTCCAAGTAAAAAACCGAAACCAGAACCATTGAGGACTCTCGTTGGCAGTCTTTTAGAAATAATCGAAGCATCCGCAAGTTGTCCATTGAAATTCCTCCCCCAACCCCATAATTTACCATAGCTATCTAGAGCAAGGCTATGACCGGTTATCCCGAATATTCCATGCTGTGTAGCCGAAAAAGCAGAAATATTCTTTAAAGTATCTGTCCCAGTTGAATCAAATACCGGAAGCGGAAAGTAGCGGCTTAAAGTTGTGTCATTCCCAAGCTGACCATCTACACCAGACCCCCACGACCATAGCATTTCGTCAAATCTCATTGCTAAATTAAATGAAGCACCGGCAACCATCTCGTCAACACCGTTGAAAATTACAGAAGATGAGATTAGCACTGGATAAGCAAGGGTATGTGCATCACTATCCGCTAAACCCCTTCCAAGTTGGCCCTCGTTGTTCGTGCCCCAGGCCCATAGAATGCCCCAACTATCGAGTGCAAGCGAATGAGAAGACCCAGCGGATATCTTCTCTATATCTTCGATTGGATAACCCGTGGAATCGAGAACATAGCAAGGGAAACGGGCATCGGAAGATGTTCCGTTTCCGAGTTGGCCTTTATCATTTTTACCAAAAGCAAGCACATGACCATCGGACATAAGCGCAAGTGAATAGTTTACGCCTGCCGATACATCAATAATATCCATAAGATATCCAGTATCGGTGATGTTTCTTACACGATTTGGGCTATGCCTTTCTGAAATCAAACTATCACCGAGTTGGCCGTATTCATTACTTCCCCATGAATAAACAGAGCCATCATCAATAAGCATTAATGTGTGATTATTCCCCGCAGAAATCCCGGTGATATTTGAAAAAGCAGGAGAAACATAAATAAAAAGCGTAAGAAAAAGGAATTTTAAATTAGTGATTCGCATCGAATAAAAATATTACTCCTCGGAAATTTTTCGCAGTTTTCCTTGAGCTGCAGAATTGGTTATCGAAGAAGTTGAATTTTATGGATACAGAATTTAAGGCCCGATCGCAATCTCACGAAATATATTCCAGAAGGAGCTTTGTTTCCACTCGTGTAGGAACCATTCCAAACCACCGTGAACCTCCCCGCTTCTTTCTCTCCACTAAAAATCTTATTCACAGACTTCCCTAAAATATCGAAAACTTCAATTTCAGTATTATCCGAAAGAGGAAGTTCCCAATCAATCCTCACAGCTGAATTGAAGGGATTTGGATTGCATAATATAGCCAGTTCCTCAGGTAAATCTGCACCGGAATTCGATACTCGAGTAAACTCGATTGTCTTGCTTAAAATCGAAATATCCGGCAATTTGGATTTCTCCTTTTCCAAAGAGCTGAGTGAAGTCACAGTGACCTCTCCCCCATTTAATGCGCCAGATGAAGGTTTTAGGAAAACGGATATCTGTTCACCTGCGTTCCCTTGAAGATACACAGCAAGCCTTCCCTCAGAGCAATAATGTTCTAGTGAATTATCCATAAGGCTCACGAAAGAGAAATCTTGTGCATCCCATTCGAATAAAATCGTCCTCGGTTCCGCGCTTTTATCAGATATCGATACTGATACAGTAGCAGCAATCTGAGAATCATCATTAAATATCTCCGCCGAAACTACAAATGGGAGATTAGATCCACCAGCGAGAAGAACGCCCACAAACACTAATACTAAAACAGATTTTCTTAAATCAATCTTCATGATCTCTCCTAAAGAGTAATCAATATTTTATCTACAAATATCCAGTATTGTCCTGAACGGAGAACCGATGGACAATCATAGTATAAAACAATTCGATCCACTTTCTGCATATCCGGTAAAATATCTAACGGCACCTCAACGCTCACCCATCTATCCAGAGGATCGGTTCTAAGTTGTGGAAAATATATTTGCCCGTTTTTATCGGGAAGGAAGTAGTCCGAAAGCCATGTTGTGTCCACGTCATCGAAACTAACCAGTCGAAGATCCAAAATGGCGGTGCCGTAATCCATCGGAAAATCGAAATGATAATAAATCTCGAAACTAAGCTTGCTTGCTTGAGTAAGCTCGAGCTCCTCGAATGGCGGCAATTCCCATAAATCGTATTTAAATCGAGACGGGCTGAATCCATTCATATCTCCATGTGCCATCAGATAATAGTCGCCGTCGGTAGGTGTCGGCCAAGAGTCATCTGGGGCGTGTATATCGCAGGTGTCGGGAGTAGTGTTCTCCGTAAGTTTTAATCTATCCGGTGTGTAGGTTGGCGGATCGTTAGGTTCAAATGAAGCGAAAAACGCCCTTCTCAACATAAAGTTATCGATACATGCCTCGGTGCCAGTGGTCGCCTTAATCCATACGGATTCCACAATTCTAGAAGAATCTGCTATATCGAAACTGTCTGGAACCGCATCGCGATATTCGTGAGGTGTCGGGGATGTAATAGAATCGAACCACACAATACCATCAACATCCCGAAGCTTATAACCAAGGAACAAACTCCCCGATAATACCTTCGCTTCGTAAACCATGAAAAGACAGCGCTTCGTGCAAAGCGAACAAGGATTCACCTGGCGAACATCGAAGAGAAGCGTGCTATCCTCCGGCGAAAACATAAACTCAAAGCTCGGTGTTTCAATTCGAAGCCAGCCCTCATCTCCATCGAGGACTCGCTGGCATAAGATCGATGGATTGTAAATATCCATTGAATCACCGGGGACATTGCTCATGTATCCAAAATTCCGGAGAGAATCGTCGTCGTTGAAATCTGTGGTTGGGAAGCTATCCACATCGATGAATGTGAAAATGCTATCATCGAAGGCGAGGTATTCTTTCGCTAACTTAAAAGTCGAATCGATGCTGTCCTGAGCGAACTCGGTAAACCAACTCCACAGAGTTTCTCCGGTAGCCGCGTCGGTTTCGAACCAATGCCAGGTCGTGTCTCCTGTTATTGTATCGACATCGAAGCTCCACGGCCCGATATCGTTGCTCAGAAGCAGCGAAGCATATGTCATTTTAACATAATCGTCGTTGATATGCGATTCGGAGATTTTATGAATATTAATTTCCTCCCAATCGACGAGAGTATCGACGTTATTATCAGCATCGTCAGTTAAATTATCTCCAAAATGAGTGTAAACACCGAAAGTATCGACATACACTTCTTTTTTTCTCTGGAAAATGGAAACATTGTCGATATATGATCGAAGGTTGCCCATACACGGAAGATCGCTTTCGTAGCGTATCAGAATATCTTGTATAAGCCATCCGGTAAGAATATCCGGAAGCTCGACATCGATATATCGCCAAAAATCCCCCGAAACCGGTCGATATGTCAGATCACCTTCAGAATCTATTTCGTTGCGATCCCACGGATAGTAAGAATTGCTCCACTGGTCATGAATCTCTTCGCCCTCCTCGGCGAGGAAATCGAGCATATATTTCGTTTCACCTGAATTAGGATTGTATATCTTGAAATCGATAACAACTTTTGGTGGAACAAGATCAGTTAAATCCTGCCTTTCATAATATAGAAGAGGAGAATGTTCGTGCCAAATATAGTAGCCCAAGTTCGTGCAGTCCTCGATGTGGTATTCGAGGTCCTCCGGTAAGAGCGAAAAAACAAATCCGGGATTGCTAACCTCATCCATTTGCATATGAAGAGGATCGAAATATCCATTTACTTCATAAACCAATCCCCTTGGGCCATAAAGCATCGTGTCTATCGGAATATCGGTCGTGTCGTGTGGATCTTCCGAAGATAACATAGCCAGTGAACAAAGCGGTGTGCCGGGAGCATTGTTCCACGCGAAGAAACCCGGGGAGTCGCCCAACAATACGTTTCGATTGAATCCCTCTTCAGGTTCGCTTTCCGGTTCGAAGGTGAAAACAATATTCTTGTTGCGAATGCTCAGGTTGTCGATATAGGCGTGAACTTGACCGTGCTCGTCGTTCGGGGCGTCCTCATAGCCGACGAGGATACCTGTTATGGTCTTGCCATCGAACGGCGCGAGCGAGGCGGTGGTCCTTGTAAATCCGTCCGTGGAAATGTCTGACGGCCGGGTCGATGGATGCATGCGTATGCTGTCTACGTCGACGAAATTCGAGTCCGCCATCGAGCGGGTTTCGTTGGTGAATATAAGGTCCACGCAGATATGTTTGCCGTTGGCGGTTCGCGGCCATAGATCGTAAGATAATTCGAGGTATTTATTAACCTCGATATTGCAATTAAACAGCTTGAAATAAATGTAGCTGTTGTCCCACATGCCCGCGCCTTCGCCGGTCAAGTCGTCGCAAATGAATTCTAAAACCCGGTTGCCGTCGGCCAGGGTCGTGGTGTCGCACAGATGATCGAAGGTCGAATCGCGCACCGCCTCACTCGCCTCTTTAACATTGTCATTGTATCCGAACGGATTCGTTCTCGTTTCCGCTCCGTCCCACGTTATTGTGAATCTACCGTTCCAATATTCATTAGGATCGCGGAAATAATGTTCGACCCAGTCGGCGAGACCGTTGACATTGGCATCCATATATTTATCGTCGTCTTTCGAGCTATAAACACCGGAAACAACCGGCCACGGCACGAAGTTATAACTCCCGTCGTCGTCGGTTCTCGGGCTGTGATTAAGATAAACATCCCAGTCCGTTCGCGTCGTATCGATAGTGTCTCCGGCGAAAGTCTCGACCGGCAAGCGTGTCGTATCGGTATTCATGAAATAATTCATCTCGTCGCCGTCGAGAGCCTCGAATGGGGAATTATCCGAATTGGGATTTAGCGGGTCGAGACCCAATTTTAGCTCCATACCGTCATAGAGGCCGTCGAAATCCGAATCGGGATTGTAAGGATTCGTCCCGAAAACGAGTTCCATATTATCCTCGAGCGTGTCGGAATCCGAGTCCATGAGATAATGAAGAACGAAGATATCACCCTTCTTGAGCACAGTGCTACCACCCAAGAACCTCTGCCTATGTCCGTCGGACAGTATATACGGCAGGTCGGCCTTTCTCGAAGGGTCGGCTATCGTATCGATACTGGACATCAACAACCAGTGGCCGTAGGACGTCAGTGAATCGCAACCCGGAGCTGCAAAAGTGTCATTGTATCCAACATTGGGCATACAGCCAACGCGCAGAAGCGTATCCATTAGATTGTCATGCAGTGCTCCTATCGTATCCCACCAGAACGGCTCGATCTTCGGCGGGCCGCTGCCGCCGGAATATCTCACGATGAATTCTTTGAGGGTATAATATGTCGTATCACTCCCCGATAGCGACTTTATCGGCGATTCCTTAACACAATTTACCAGATCGGTTTCGCCCGGATAGGCGCACAGAACAGAAACATAACTTCTATGAGCTGCTTCGATGGATGTCCAATCGCACGGGTTGTCGCAAGAGAAGATACCTAAATCGCCGATATTATAAGTAGGCCGCCTTTCAATTCTCCACGTTACCTTTTTCTCATCCGCGAAATCGTCGATAAATCTCCGATAAATATCGTGTCTATACCATTGCTGTTGCAGACTCAGGCCGGCAATGGTCTCGGCTATATTCAATCCGTATATGGCGATGAAACCTATGGGAACCCATAACATACTGGCGACAAGAGCCACACCTCCTCCAATAGCGGCAATAGAATATCCGGTGAACATCCCCCTGAAGTTATCGATATCCGGTATCGTATCGGTCGAGCTTTCTATCGATAAACCTATCCAATCCGCAAACCTGTTATCCGTGATATACTCGAATTTATCCGGTAGGCCCGAACCTGCGCCGGTATCGCCTTCCATAAATAGCCATGGCACGAGGTTATCGATACCGACAACATAGTCATTCTCGACGAATTTCAGCGAGTTGTTGCCGGGCCAGAATAGATCGAGATACAGATAGCAATACGGAGTGGAAGATTCCACATCGTAGTCGAAAGGCTCGGTTCCGTAATTCTTCAGTGTAAAATAGCTATACAGAATCGTCTCGCCATAGTCGAACTCCTCCTCGGTAGCCATCTCCCATCCGGTTGTAACCTTCCAGCTTGCGGACGCTTTTTGCTCAAACTTGGTTCCCGCTTCTCCTCCTTCGTGAAAAACGTAGGAGCCGAAACTGGTTTCCTCATAGACTTCCGCAGTGAATTCGGCACCGATTTCGCTTTCTCCGCCTACCGCACGCGAGGAGTTGATCTTGTCCGAAAACGGTAATAGCAATTGGTCTCGATTATGGGTCATATGCAATACGGGAAAAGCCGGGATAAGCGGGTGCGGGCCATTGCGGACAACGTAGGGCAGCGGGTCGTCCAGCGGATATGGATACTCGCCGGATTTACACCACCACGCCATCCACTCGGTCCGGTCGGAATACTGATCCCAGTCGGAGCTTGCGCAATAGGGATCGAAAGGCCCGATGTCCAGCTCCGCCATACAGTATATCTCCGCACCGTTGGGAATCGAATCCCCATCCCAATCCTGAAATGATGCGACCCAGTCCAGTCTCGGCGGTATGAATTGTTGATATACCATCTCGTGGTCGTTCAGCGCGCCGGATGTCGGATCGGAATGTTTCAACAACGGGCAACTGCACCAGAGGTATTCAAAATAGTCGTCCAGGCCGTCTTTGTCCGTATCGAAACCGTCGATATGCATGAATGTGTCGTATTGGTATTCCGTGCTTATGAAGACTATGCCGTAATCGTCCCAGAGCGTGTCGTTAATGAAACTGCGGATATCGAGGCCGTCGATCTCCGTGCCGAGGATGAACGCCATCCGGAGACGCATGTCCTCTTCCCAATAATGGATGCCGTAATTGGGGTAATTCTCGCCGCCGAATAGCCTTCCCGACTGCTCGAGGCCGTCGGGGATGCCGTCGTGGTCACTGTCGAGAGTGCCGTAAAGCAGCGTGTCCCAATCCTCTGTGAACCTGAAACGAACATTTGCGCGATGGAAATCGACCAACGCTCGCTCGCCGTAAGTGTTGAATAGATACATATTTTCGAACGATCTCTGCAACTCGACCGCCTCGGTAAGCCTGTTTTGGGACATGAGGTTATGATATTTAAATTCGATAGGTGCACCGCGCTTTCGAACCATCGGCCATATCGGCGAGGATGGCCCTGAATCCCACGAACGTTGCATCGGCGGCGGAGAGCGAAGTTCCTCCGGCAACTCGCGCCGACTCATCGGCGGATACATGCCCATCTCGAAATAAAGCTCGTAATCGTTAAAGCCGTCTTTGTCCTCCGTCGATGGATCGTTCGGGTCGGAGAACATGAGAAGTTCGAGGTAATCCGATATTCCGTCGCCGTCGCTGTCGTCGGAGTTCGGATCGAGGCCGAGTATCGCTTTCGCCTCGAAACCGATCCTTCGGTTCGACGTAAAAGCTCTCAGCTTCGATCTCGGGAAATTGATACATCCGAGGTCGGCAGGACCGCTATTCGTCTCGATCTTATATGTATAGCCGTTATCGGATGAAATCGGTGTGCCGCCACCGAAGAGCGCCTCGCCAAACCAGACGGTCTTATCCACATCGAAATCGACGCCGCCGATATTGTCGAGACTCGCGCTTTTTGCATTTGAAGGAGATGAATATATTACAACGTTCCACGAATTGTCGTCGAGGAACATCTCCTCGCATGCTAACGAGAATCGCTCGTTGCGACTGTATGCTACCCATCGCCTGACGGATTCCATCGAATCCGGTGTGGAGATATACAAGCCCTCGGTCGAACGACCCCATATAGCGGGTTTTTTAGAGAGAATAAGTTCTCCGTCCGCCGATATATCGAAATGGCTCGTTAATACGAGAGTGCTAAAATCCGGGCGATACCAGTTGTCGGCCAATTCGCCGGTTTCGAGGGAGTATGTTTCCGCGTCGAAAACCTGATTGAGGACGATATTCATGTGCTCGACCAATCTCACTTCGGTTCCCTCGATATAGACAAGGTTGAGCGAAGCGATGTCGCCGTCTTCGAGGCGGAGATTGATATTCGGTGCCGCGCCGATAGTTTTGAAACCGGTGGAAAAATCGCCGCCTATGACAGCTCGGCGGGATACAGGTTCGATTTCCTCGATTCCATATTCGGGGAAACCGGTCCATCGCTCGACCGGCGCGTTCGATGAATATGTAATTTGGACATCTCCTAGAAGCGATAATCCATCGCCACTATCGAGCACCGGAATTATCTTGCTGTCGAGCAGCTTTCCGCGATCCGGCGACCAAAGCGCATAGAGGACATAAATATCGCCCGCGCCTGAAAGCACCTCGTCGAAAGACATCGCGCTCGATGCGTCGATTTTATCCGATATTTGGAGGGGCATATTGCGCACCTTTTCGCCGAAAAAGGGCATCGGTTCGGCGAATTGCGCGAACGTTCCGCCGCAAAGCGCCGCGAGCATCACGACTGCTAATATAACATTGCGTTTTCTCATTTTATGTCTCCATTTTGTCTCTTTAAAAAACCCTGTCATCTATATATTTCACGCCTATGTCCGAGTCTCAAAACAACAATTGTATCGCTGTCCGTGTCGAATATTACCCTGTAATCGCCGATCCTAAATCTGTATGATCCCAATTCCTTGCGACTTAGTTTTATGGCGATACGTTTCTTAATTTCGCTATCGAGCCTTTCTAAATCCGATAGCGCTCTCCTTGTAAAAACGATCTTATACACCGAATACTTCCTCGAAGGATTTCGTGCGTCCCTTTTTGTAATCCTCTCTGGCTTCGATTATCGATTTCAGATAATCCGAGCTTCCGAGAGCCATGATATCCTCGAAAAACTCACCGATGCTTTCCTCGACACTCTCGTGGATAAGCGATTTAAGTTCTTCGACCGATAATTCAGCTACTCGGGTCATATTAAATCTCTTTTTTGCCTGTCGCCGCGTGGCGACCGTTTTTCAATTCGTATTCCCTGTCATCGCGGAATTGCCCGCCCCGACAATTTACGCGTTCTTCTTCTCCCGCTTTTCTTTTCTCTTTTCCTTCAGGGTTTTTGCCGGCTTCTTTTTCGTGTCCTTTTTTGCATCTCTCGATTTTCCCATTTTTTTCCTTTCAATATGTTAGTGGGGGCAACCCTTGTGGTCGCCCGATTCACGGGAGCCCTCCCCTGCCACGCAATCATCGTTTTCCAATCGTAGGGGACGGTCTTGCGCCGTCCCGTTCGTTTTATCCTGCGCCATCGTTACGGGAGGGCGTAAAACCCTCCCCTACGGAAAACCGTCGTCCTTATCTCAAATCGTCGACGAAGGAGATTCTTCTCAGTTGGACATCGCCGTCCGCAGGAAGAGCCTGTAATACCCATGTCGCGCCACCGTCGATAGTGTGGAATGCCGTTCCGCCGGTATAATCCGCGTTCACTATCCACGCTATATTCCCGTCCAGAGTGGTAATACCCATACAATAACCGCCTCCCGCCGTCGAATCTTCGGGTATAACCTGATTCTCCCAATTTGCGCCCTGATCATCGGAAAATAGTATATTATTATAGTCGGCGGCTATCCAAACATCCGTTTCATTGACCGCGCAAATACCGTTATTATGGTTCATTCCCAAGGTTGTGGGTCTGGCAAGCCAACTCGCGCCACCGTCGGTAGTAACGAAAGCGAGGGAAGCCATTCCTACCGCCCAGAAAATATTTTCGTCTAATGCGTGGATATCGATAAAGAAATTTTTTCCCATAGGATCCGGATC
>JAGLDC010000065.1 GCA_023145965.1 bacterium
CCCGACGATAGTGAAACCTCGGAGGGGACTATAATGGTCAGGTCTGTTTCCCGCACCGGAATACAGATAACGACGAATATCGGAGATACCGGATCGCGCGAAATAGAGTTCCTCCGTTCAGAGATTATCAATGAAAACGGGTCGAGAAGCCTTCGAGTCGATATCGAGAATATCGGAGAAATGGCACTGAAACCAGCATTTAGCGTCGAGCTTTTCAGTTTTGAGGGAATCCGAACCGGTGTTTTTGAGGGAGACGAAATGTCCATCCTCCCCGGTTCATCGAGAAGATATGCTATCGACCTCAGCGATGTTCCAAATGGAAAATACAAGGCCTTGATAATCGCCGATTGCGGTGGCGACTATGTTTTTGGGGCGAACTACACACTGGATTTCAAGAAGTGAGATGAGATATGGATTATATATCATTTGCCTGTGTTTTTTGTGTGCAGGCTTTCTCACGGCAGCGCAGTCCGGTATCGAGGTCCGATCTTCCGGGAGCGATTTTTTCGAGGCGAAACCGGGCGGGACGATTACCGTTCCACTCAATATAACGAACAGGACTGCGAGGACAGTCGATCTGATTCCGAACGTCGATATTCCCGACGGCTGGAATATCGTCAACGGAGGTTTCCCATTCAAGCTCGGCGCCGGCGAGAGCGATCTGCGGCTTCTAAATTTCCATATTCCAAAATGGACTCCATCAGGGGAATACGAGATAACCTATTCGGTCGGTTCAAAAATTAAATATCCATATTACGAAGATAGACATAATGTTACGGTTGTAGTCATACCTGTCTTAGGGCTTAGGGCGGAGTTGTTCGCTGCCCCGGAATACGTTATTGCCGGGGACGAATACGATGCGTTTTTCTTCGTTAAAAACGAAAGCAATGCAACTAGGCATATCGAGTTGAAACTGAAGAGCAACGAAGATTTCCCGTTCACGGTCGATAGATCGGAATTCGCTCTCGCACCCGGAGAATCGAGACGGGTTTCGGTGAACGTCGAAATCCCAGAAAACCTCAAGAAGGAATCGGAACATCGCATCGAGCTGACTGCGAAAGGCGAAAAGGTAAAGGGATATGCGGAGAGCAGAGTTAAGGTAATACCAATCAAATCCCGCTTGTTTTCGGGGGTTCATAAACTTCCGGTCGAGATCGGGTTGCGAGGAGGGATAACCATTGATGACGATACAACATATAGATTTTTCCCGGATATTCGAGGTGCCGGGCCGTTGGACAGTGGAGGGAAGGTCGATCTCGAATTTCATTATAGAGGACGGGAGACACGTAATAACGCGACGTTTAACGAGTTCTACACCGAAATTCCCGAAAAAGTCTTCGATGAAAAAGGCAGCTACGGATTAGGCCTTCGGGCGAAGCATCTCAATATTCACATCGGCGACGGCGGCGCTTCCTCTACTCGTTTGACCGATGGCTCCTACGGACGCGGAATCCAGGTCGGAGCGAACATGTTCGGCCT
Organism: bacterium; assembly: GCA_023145965.1. Taxonomy (NCBI): domain Bacteria; species bacterium. Next base: position 1,480 of record JAGLDC010000065.1, read on the forward strand.
CGATATCGGTGGGCATTATCAGAGGGCCAATTGGTATGCCGATCAAGAAGAAAAAATCGCCGGACACGCCGGTTATTCCTTTAAAGGAATAGGCAATATCGGGTTCAATTATGTCAGAAAAGAATACGAATCCGATCCTGCCGAAACCGATACCGGCACCACTCTGAAACAGACCGGATATCGAGAAATCGGTAGTATCGACTGCGGAATCGGACTTTTCAAGAATAACCGCATCGATTTCGAGTTTGCATCCGAAAGGGAAATCCGGACCCCGATACATATCACTCAAAACAATAGCGCCTATTTCACCAGACTTAGCGGCAACCAGAAATGGATTTCCTATAATGTATATTACACTCGTGCGGGCGCGGATTATTCATCATACAGCACCGACCGTGAACGGATCGACGGATATATCGCGCTTCCCATCTGGAAAACCCTGAGATTGAACGGGAACTTTTATCGACAAAGAGACAACCTTAGCATCGACGACTCGTTCGATTCCGCGCCTATCGATAATCGTTTTCAAGGCGTTTTGAGCTATAGTCCATTTATCGGGAACAACATCGGCCTCGTTTACGAATACTGCGGTCGTGAAGACCTTCTTCACTCCCCGGTTACACTGGAAAAAGAGGATATATTCAAGGTGCGTCTGGGCCAGAACGTCGATATCCAACCTATTTCGCTATACTCGTTGGTCGAGTTGGGAAGCACGATCGATCGCTCGACCGGCGACGCCTCTTCTCTCGAAAAATATTCTTTTTCCGTTCACTGTCGACCGACCGACGGACAAACCTTCAGCTTCCAACTCGAATATCACAATAACGATCTTTTCGAGGAAGACGATCGGCGATATTTTGTTGCGACATTAAACGGTTCTTTCCATATCGGCGAATGGCTTTCCGCCAATATGAACTTGCAATCTGGCGGCAGAAGGGATTATTTTCTGGAACACCACATCGGCGAACGGAATTACTTCGACGGCGGACTTTGCTTGCACCTGCCGTTCAATCTCGACATCGCGCTCGAAGAACGTTATGCGCTCGACGATAACACAGATTTGAACGAGACTGCCCTGACCGTGGAATACAATATCCCGTTCGGTTTGCCGATAGGCTTGAAGACCGGAACGGGCGAAGTCGAAGGCCGTATATTCGACGAGGAAACCGGCGAAGCTTTACCCGGCGTCGCCCTCAACCTAAACGGATATACAACGGTAACGGATGACGACGGCAGTTTCATATTCAAATCGGTAACCGCTAAAAAATATTATCTCACAGTTAAGACATCGAGGCTTGGGAAGCACCGAATAACCTCGCAAAAATCGCCGATATCGGTGATAGTCAAACGAGGGAAAACGGTTTCTCTCGAAATAGGAATAACGGATGACGTGGCAATCTCGGGGTTCATAACATTATACGACTTCGACGCGCATTCGCTCGATGAGGCAGGGACGTCGTTGGTCGAAACGCGCGACCTTGCGGGAGTTACTGTCGAGCTTTCCGACGGGCGAGAGACGTTGAAGCAAATTACGGATTCCGAAGGGATGTTCCAATTCCTGCGATTACGACCGGGCAAGTGGACTTTGAGAATAAAGAAGGATAATATCCCGGAACGCTACTATCTCGAAAAAGACGTTATCGAAATAGACATCACACCAGGGCAGGTAAAGGGGTTCCGTATAAATGTCCTGCCTGAAAAGCGTCGTATCCGTATTATCAAAAACGGCGGAACGATACGCGAAAATACCAGCCGGTAATAATGCAAGGCCCGACATCCTTTCGACCGCCTGTGTCTCCTCGTTTCCACAGCCTCGGCCGGTCGGCCGTTGCCGATATTCGGCGCGGAGGACCTCGAAGCTCAATCCAATCGACGCACTGGGGTATGAGTAGTATTTGAATCTCTCAAAGTGTAGAAAAAGTAAAACAGGATTATTTTTCACTTGCATTAATAACTATATATCATTAGTATGCTTTTTTGTCGATTGCGACAAACCCACCTCTCACCCGTGCCATGGCAGAGAGGCCGGTGGATATTGAATCAATGGCACAAGAGAGGATTACAGAATGGATATTTATGTCGGGAATCTTTCCTACGACGCAACAGACGACGATCTGCAAGGACTTTTCCAGCAGTATGGAACCGTTGCCTCCGCGAGAGTAATTATGGACAAAATGTCTGGTAGATCGAGAGGCTTCGGCTTTATAGAAATGCCAGATAAAAGCGAGGGCGACAAGGCCGTAGAAACCGCGAATGGACTCGAGTTCCAGGGAAGGACCTTGCGTGTCAATGAGTCTCAACCTCGTCAAAATTCGAGAGATAGTCGAGGTGGTGGCGACAGGCGTTAACGTTAGATCCCGTTATTATAGGATCTTAAAAGGCGGGTCAGAAGCCCGCTTTTTTTTATTGCCCGGTTTCTGTATTGTCATTTCCAGGCCCGATCGGGAATGACAAGGGGCGAGTAAAGCAAGAGAATTCTCCCTTCGCGCGAAAATCCCCTCTATAAAATCCCACAAACTCTACACCGAAATATTTCCACTAATAAGTTATTGTTTCTTGCGTTTATTAAAACAATATATTAATTTGCGTTTACGTAAATAATATGCATGGCCATAAACCGAAATATCGCGTGCAACACAACCCCCGCATCAGCGCGCTCACCGCCTGCAGTTTGCAGGGGATTTTTCCCCATCGGGCTAGATTCGTGAAATTGCCTCTTGTGAAAATGTTTTTTGTAATAATTGTATTGATAATCACGATTGCGCATATTTTATTTAATTTAAAATGATAGGCTATAATACCAAAATAGAACTCGCGCACACGAACCCGAATCGTAGGATCGAGGCATGCCTCGACCGCCCTAACAACCCCGAAAAGACTGTCCGCACGCGGCGAAACAGGAGACAAACGCGATGATGAACAACAACTTACACCGAAAATCGCAAAATACCATTGAATTATCCGATATAATAATGATAAGCGATATAGGGCAACGGGAAGATAAAAAGGCAAAAAAAAAGACCTTGACAAACTCTTTTTTGCCCCTATTTTGGAACGCAGAACGAATTTGGTCGAATGTTCTAATCGGGTAGGAACAAACGGAAGGAATGGATTTGGAAAAGAAAGAAAATATTATCGAATCCGCCCAAAAGCTGTTTTCGCGATTCGGCTTTCTGAAAACGACCGTCGATGAAATAGCGAAAGCCGCCCGTATGGGAAAAGCATCCCTCCATCATTATTTCAAAAGCAAAGAGGATATTTTCCGTGAGGTTGTCAAAAAGGAAAGTCAGATTTTAAGCGGCAAAACGAGGGAAGCAATCGAGTTCGGCAAAACGCCATCGCCCGCGCCGCCCGACCTTGCTCTGAGCCTGTCGAATGGCTGGAAACCCGCAGAATGGGACGTCTTCGCCACGTCCGACGAGCCGTTCTTCGAATTCGGTCCACTCGCTGAAGGCAACACATTCGCATTCCGAGGTAGAGCGAAGAACAGCACAGGTTACGGCGGCTATTCGGAAATCTGGGTCGTGGAGGTAGTGTGAATATAATAAAAAACAAAATATCACTGGTATTATCTGGAGGAGGCGCAAGAGGAATTGCACACATTGGAGTAATTGAAGAATTGGAAAAACAAGGATTTGAAATTAAGTCGATTTCAGGAACTTCTATGGGAGCTTTTGTAGGTGCTGTTTATTCTATTGGGAAAATGGAAGAGTATAAAAACTGGATATATACTTTAGATAAGTTAGAAGTTTTTAAACTTATTGATTTTACATTTAGTTCACAAGGATTAGTTAAAGGAGATAAAGTTTTTAAAATTATGAAGGAATTTATTCCTGACGTAAATATTGAAGACTTGAAAATTCATTATGTAGCCACAGCCACAGATATTACAAATAAGAGAGAAGTAATTTTTACAAAAGGAAGTATTTATGAGGCAGTAAGGGCATCAATTGCGATACCTACCGTGATTACACCTGTAAAAACAGAAAATTCTTTACTTGTAGATGGAGGCGTTATTAATCCTGTTCCTATTAATCATGCTCAAAGAACCAAAGATGATATACTAGTTGTAGTTCATGTAAATGCTGATATTCCTGTATATAAGCCACCTATTACAAAAAAAGAAAAAGATAAAAAACAATCAAAATATCTCAAAACAATTAAAACATTTCAAAATCAATTGAATAAAATTAATCCGAAAGTAAAAAATGAGAAATTTGGATACTTTAACCTTATGAACAAAACAGTTGGTTTGCTAACTTATCAAATATCAAAAATGATAATAGAAAAATATCCACCGGACATTTTAATAAATGTATCCAGGGAATCATGTGATGTTTTTGATTTTTACAAAGCTGAAGAATTAGTTGAAATTGGCCGGCATGCCGCTATAAAAAGCATTGAAGAATATAAAAATAAATTGAATTCTCTAGCTCCAACATCCCTATAGGAGCTTCTAAAATGACGCTCTGCGTAGAGTAATCATACCTGAGAAGTCGCGCATATCGCCTTCTTTTCGCTATTTCCCCTAACCCCTTACCCCCCAATAATAACACCCGATTTTTCAGGGCTTGCACATCGAGCGGTGCGAGTGCCGACCCGGCAACAAAGGAAGTGTTGAGATATCGCGAAGCGCTGTGGGAAGCTAAAAATAAATTTTAAAAAAGACCTTGATAAACTCTTTTTTGTCCCTATTTTGGAACGCAGAACGAATTTGGTCGAATGTTCTAATCGGGTAGGAACAAACGGAAGGAATGGATTTGGAAAAGAAAGAAAATATTATCGCATCCGCCCAAAAGCTGTTTTCGCGATTCGGCTTCCTGAAAACGACTGTCGATGAAATAGCGAAAGCCGCCCGTATGGGAAAAGCATCTCTCTATCATTATTTCAAAAGCAAAGAGGATATTTTCCGTGAGGTTATCGAGAAGGAAAGCCAGGTTTTGAGCGGCAAAACGAGGGAAGCAATCGAGCGAGAGAATACTCCGCAGGATAAAATGAAGGCTTTCATTGTAACGAGAATGCAGTGTTTAAGCGAATTGGCAAACATCTACGATGCGCTCAGAAACGAGTATTTGGAGCACTATGCGTTCATTGAAAAAGCCCGTGAGGCAAACTTCCGCGAAGAAATCGAAACGGTCGAAGCCATATTAGAGGTCGGAGTAAAGGATGGCGTTTTTGACATAGACGATGTGGAATTGACCGCATTTGCAATTATCTCGGCGCTAAAAGGATTGGAATATCCCTGGACGATAGAAATTTCCGTGGATGAGATAGAAAAGAACATCGATAACCTACTGGAGATTTTATTCAACGGTATTGTGAAAAGATAATTTTTTTCACCGTGAATCGAACAAAAAACCGAAATGGTCTAATGTTATTAAGGAGTATTAAATGCGTAAATTCGCCGAAATAGTGTTAAAATTCCGTGTGCCGATAATAGTAGCGACACTTCTCGCCACGCTGTTCTTCGGCTATTTCCTGAAAAATCTCACAATCAACAGCGATATTCTCAGCTACCTGCCGCAGGACGACCCGCTGGTGGTGCTTTTCAACGATGTCGGCCAAAAATTCGGCGGGAACTCGCTGGCTATGGTCGCGCTGGAGAGCGACGACGCATTCAGCCACGCAAACCTGACCCGTGTGGACGAAATCACGCGCAAGTTTAAGGAGATGGACGAAATCT
>JAGLDC010000066.1 GCA_023145965.1 bacterium
GTGGCAGCGGCAAAAAATACAAAAATTGTTGTGGACGATAATTCTGCTTATTATTCATTCGTCGGCTCTTCTCTCTGGAGTAGCTATCTATGGTCATTATTCGCCCTCACTTCCATTGATGGAACATTGGTTCGATTATGTTGACGAATATCCTACTCATGAAATTGGTGTTACACTCGAGTTTCCGGGAATCTCGAACTTTAAATGGAGGATAGAGGCCGACTACACGCCTTTTCCAAAAGCTGGTATCATCTCTGAGGGACATGCCTTTTGGCTATCTGCAGGATTTGTAATTAACAACAGTATTAACGATAGGTTAAACCTATACCTCGGTCCGCAATTCACTCTGGGGTGGACATCTGCCAAAGGGACATATGATTATATCGACACAGATTCTACAGGTTATTATATCGATTTCGACGGTAACGGCAACGGTTTAGGTATAAGTATGATAGCGGGAGCTGTTTATAAAATTTCAAGCAACATAAGGATCGGCCTGGAACCGTCGATTATCTATTTTGGTTTAAAACAAGATGATGTTCCCATTACTGGCAGGGATGCCAGCGATCCTGAAGCTCCACCGGATCACAACATTTTCATATATAAAGGCGAATACGTAGCGTTTTCCTTTCGAGTTTTTACAGGTTTTGAGTTTTAGGAGTTTAACTTGAGTATTTTTGACAAATGCTATCGATTCGACGAATCCGAGAATATCAAGAAAGCGGGGCTTTACCCCTATTTCCGCGAGATAGATTCCGAACAGGATACATGGATTACTCTCAAGGGTGGAAAGCGCGTTTTAATGCTCGGTTCTAATTCCTATATGGGTCTTACAAACCACCCTGAGGTTATTGAGGCTGCCGTGGAAGCCACACGCAAACTAGGAACCGGTTGTGCTGGAAGCCGTTTTTTAAATGGAACACTGAAAATACACCGAGAACTAGAGGAAGAACTTGCGGATTTTATTGGCTCAGAAGCAGCCCTCATATACTCTACCGGTTATCAAACCAATCTCGGGACTATATCGGCGCTTGTTGGGCGAAAAGATTTCCTTCTCACAGATAAATTCGATCATGCGAGTATTTATGATGGTGCGCGTCTTGCATTAGGCAAGGCCCTCCGTTTTAACCATAACGATATTTCCGATCTCGAGGAGAAACTATCCTCGATTCCAATCGAGCGCAATAAGCTAATTGTAGTCGATGGTATTTTTTCGATGGAGGGGGATATTGCCAAGCTTCCGCAAATATGCGAGCTTGCAGAAAAATATGGCGCGGATATTTTTGTTGATGACGCTCATTCTATAGGTGTTCTCGGGCCTAATGGCGAGGGAACCGCGACACATTTTGGCTTATCTGAACGAGTTAATCTTACAATGGGAACTTTCAGTAAATCCTTGGCTTCCTTGGGTGGTTTTCTTGCTGCGGATGCAAAAACAATCGAATACTTGAAACATAAAAGCAGGGCTTTAATATTTTCGGCTTCGCCTTCTCCGGCGAATGTCGCTGCAGCAAGAGCTTCGCTAAAGATTATCAAACGAGAACCCGAACGAAGAGAAAAACTTTGGCGCAATACACACTTCATGCTCGATGGTTTCAAAGAAATGGGATTTAATATCGGCAACGCTGAAACGCCTATAGTTTCCCTTCATGTGGGAAACATCGAAAAGGCATTTTTAATGAGCAAAATGCTTGAAGATAGAGATATTTTTATCAATCCAATCATTCCGCCGGCAACACCTCCTGGGGATTGCCTTATTCGCGTTAGCTTCATGGCGACTCATAATCTCAAAGACCTCTCTTTCGCCCTAGAAGCCTTCAGGGATATCGGGAGAAAACTTGGAGTAATTTAATATTTTCACGGAATTTTATTATAATGGCAAAAATACTTTTAACCGGCGGTGCCGGATATATTGGATCGCACACAAACCTCGCGTTAGCAGAGGCGGGCCATAAGACCATCCTTTTTGATAACCTCTCGACCGGCTTTAAAGAATTAGTTATAGCAGGTGAGCTTATTATCGGGGATTTAATGGACAAGGAGGCTATTAGCCAAATTTTGCGAGAAGGCGGCTTCGATGCAGTTATTCATTTTGCGGCCAAATCGCTTGTGGGTGAATCTTTCGAGAATCCTTTATTATACTGGAATACTAATGTAATAGGTTCGTTGAACCTAATCGATGCGATGCTAAAATATGGACCTCGTAAGATTGTTTTCAGTTCCTCTGCGGCGGTTTATGGCAATCCTTCGGAAATGCCCATTTTAGAGTCTTGCCCTACAAAACCAATTAATCCTTATGGAAAGACAAAACTCGCTATCGAGTGGATTTTGCAGGACCATTTCCGAACCTTAGATCATGTGAGTCTTCGGTATTTCAATGCTTGCGGTGCCGACATCAAAGGTAGAATAGGGCTACTCATCCCGAATGATCCCCATTTAATTCCAGTTTGTATGGATAATCTTCTTGGAAAACGCAAACGAGTCGAGGTTTTTGGCACAGATTATAACACTCCAGATGGCACTTGCATTCGAGATTATATTCATGTGTCAGATTTAGCTGCAGCACACCTTTCTGCGGTCGAACATATTTTATCCAATAAAACCGCAATTTCGTTGAATCTTGGCACAAACCGAGGATATAGCATCCGAGAAATCATAGACAATATGGAAAAAATTACACATAAAAAACTCAATGTATCGCTCTCGGAAAGGCGTCCTGGCGATCCCGGCAAACTCATTGCAGACTCCTCTTGCGCTCGAGAATTTTTAGGCTGGGAACCCCGTTTTTCAGACCTCGGAATTATAATTAATTCCGCCTGGGAATGGCATAAAAAACACTTTTCCGACTAATCGAGATATGCGCATCTTAATGGTAAACACATTTCATTATCCGCGTGGAGGTGCATCGATATATGCTCTCAGTTTAGCTAATCTATTGGAAAAAAGTAACCATGAGGTTTTGCATTTCGCGATGAATCATCCCTCTTCTATTCCATCTCCATTAACAGAAAAATATTGGCCCCCTTACATAGAATTTCCTAAAATATTGAAGGAAGGTGTGCTCAGAGGCGGATATAAGGTTTTTAGAAGAACGATTTCCTCGAAAGAGGCAGAAACTGGGATGGATGAGCTACTCGACAATTTTGATATAAATTTAGTGCATGTTCACAATATACTTCATCACATTACTCCTTCGATATTTAAACCTATTGTAAAGCGTGGGTTACCGATAGTTTGGACCTTGCACGATTACTCACTCATTTGCCCTAATACAAATACTTTTGATCAAAGAAAGAATGTGATGTGTTCGGCTTGTTTAAAGGGCGGTTTGTCGCTATTCAATGCGCCCCTGAGGCGATGTAAAAAGGGATCTTTTTCAGCCAGCACAATGGCAGCTATCGAAAATGCAGTTCACAGGTTTAAAAAAGTGAAGGATATTCCCGACCGTTTCATTTCACCTAGCCGCTTTCTCGCAGAAAAATTCATCGAATGTGGTTTCGATGAGGATAAATTTGAAGTCGTTCCAAATTTTATCGAGAGGAAAGCACCATTCTATGAAAAAAAGGAAAATAGAAGCAGGGAATTTGCGCTTTATGCGGGTAGGCTTTCCGCAGAAAAAGGCTTAAAGACTTTGATCGAGGCGTGGCGAGGTATGCCAATTGAATGCTCTCTTAAAATTGCCGGCACAGGGCCTTTAGAAAGCGAATTAAAACTACTCGCAAAAGACATTGATAATATCGAATTCCTCGGTTTTGTTCATCCTGATAAGTTAGCTGAAATAAGAAATAGGACGGCTTTTCTTGTTGTTCCAAGCGAATGGTGGGAAAATGCGCCGCTGACTATTCTCGAAGCCTTTGCCGATGGAATCCCTGTGCTAGGGGCAAATATCGGAGGCATCCCCGAGATGGTTCGTTCTAATGTAACAGGGCTTCTTTTCGAATCGAGGAATTCCGAAGACCTGTTAAATAAAGCGCGGGAATTATTTGACAACACTGAAAAATCAAAAAAATATGGTGAGAATGCTCGGAGAATATCCGAGAACGAATATTCTTCTGAATCCCATCTCCATAGGATATTGAAAATCTATATGGATTTATTGAACTAATGCTCTGCCAATTCTGAGAATTTTCGTGTTAGGCGCAGGATCGCTGGGAAGAGTATTGCAAATATCATACTGTTCGAGGCTATATGTATAAGGGAAAATGAGATACCACCGATAAGAAATGGAATTAAGGTTGCCGATGTTGCAACCACGATGTATGAACCGAGGTTAGTAAGAAGATCATAGATAAAAGTCGAGATCAAACCAACGCAAAGTGAAATTAGTATAAATATCCATCTGCTTCCCATCTTTTTATAGGATCTTCCGAGTATAGCGCCCCCCAAACCTATCACTGCACCTCCTAGAACCTGCGCCACTATTAATGGCGGCGGAGCCATACCATAGGGAGATAATATTGAATATAGTAAGAAACCCAATGCCCCGATAATAGGCCCACGAGCATAACCTAGAATCGCACCACCAAAAGCAAGTGTGAATGTAACTAACTCCACATTCGGAATAAAAGCAAGGGCATATCCTAAGGCGATTGCAAGCGCGATTATTATACTCGAGAGCGTAATTTTTTTAAGTTCGTTTTGGCTTTGGATGCGCATTTTTAACTTTATCTGGATAATCACTAACTATACCATCGACGCCGAAGGATTTCATCCTATCGATTTCTTCTATATCATCGACAGTCCAAACAAATATTTCTTTATTGTAGCTATGAGCGAGTTGTATAATATCTAAATTAATTGACCCGTATTCGATTGAGAGACAATCTTCTATACCGGTTTTGATTATGTTTACAATACTATCTCCGCTTTGGTTGGTAATAGCAATGGTTTTTACTTCGGGATATGTTTTCTTTATTAGTTCAAGATAAATCCTATCGAAGGAACCGATATAGAAATCCTCTGTGTTCATATTTTCGAGGGCCTGACCAATAATTATTCCCTTCCTGTCCCTAACTTTGGCCTCTATGTATGCTTTAATATTGTATTCCGAGATGAAGGAGCATACCTCGGCGAGAGTGGGTATATTTTCGCCATTAACAAGAGGGATATTTTTAATATTTTCATAGGACATCGCTCTGACAAAACCGTTTCGCCCTGTTACGCGCCTCAAAGTCCTGTCGTGCATTATTATTGGTATTCCATTTTTTGTGATACGCACATCGAACTCTATCATATCTGAACCAAGTTCGATTGCTTTTTGAAATGATACCATTGAATTCTCTAATTCGTGTCCCGCTGCGCCTCTATGTCCGATAGATAAAGCCATATAGATTCTTTCTAATCTTTGTTGCCAGACCCACCACGGATTGTCACGATTTTTGCTTGGAAGCTTAGAATTTAGCAGCCTTTTTTCCGCATGCAAAAATCCCCCCCTAAACCCACGACTCTTCCGCGCCAATCCGTTCTATTTATCGGTCGCAGTTTCTGCTATAATTTGCAGAAACCGCGACCTTTTTTATTTAAGAAGGACGACCCTTGCTATAGATAATTTTTCACCTGAGACTACTTTTACGAAGTAGATTCCGGTTGGAAGTTCATTATTAGAGGCATCCTTTCCATTCCATGTTATTTTATTTATTCCGGGAGCAAGCTCAGCTTTGAGAGCGGACGTCTTATTACCGAGGATATCGTAAACCTCGATATTCGCGAGTGCAGAAACAGGAGATTCAATAACCAATACAGTTTTGGCATTGAATGGATTGGGTTCGCAGCGCACTATGGATAGTTTCTCCGGAATTTCAATTGTTTGCTGAACATTATATTTGCCTTTTTGGAGGCTAATTATATCTCCGTTATGATATTCATGGTTATCGACAATTAGAATAACTTTTCCCGGGCAATCCAGAGTGAGGTTAATATCTTCGGAGCAAATTATCAACCAATCGATGGACGAGATTTTGCGACGATAGGAAATACCATCAGCGAAAAGTGCTGCTTTCGGAAGCGCCATACCTGGGGCTTCTGGCGGAAGTGCAACATCTCCGGGCATAAAACCTTCGGGGCAGGTTTCTAGGTAAGGTAATTCGAGTGTAATCTCGTCGTTTATCAAGCGATTTACCCAGAGCGGCTGAAGTTCTGGAGTCATTTTACGAGAGTAATCCGATGGGACATGAATTGTAGCATCGAACATAGCCAATAACCAATAGGCTTTGTTAGGAATAAGCGAATCGGTTTCGATATATGTTCCGTCTTCGTATGTATATAAAGCACCGGATATCGCGCCCCCTGGTGTCGAGGCTATTGATGAGACTGCAAGCGGAGTCGATATTGCTCCTATAAGGTTCCATCCGGGATATATTGAGAAGAGATAGTTCTCGATCTCTATGCCGGCATATTCGATATAGCGGGAGCTGTCCGACCATACCCAATATCCCTCACCAGCGTGAATGCGTTCGGTGTTAGCATAACGGAATTCGGGGGCGAGATAACGATAAACTCCCAACGATGTATTGAAAACCTCAGCGGCTGTTCTCTCGGTTGGAATAGCCGGACAGCTAACCATGTTCCAACCGGTTGAGAGGGCTTGTTCGGAATAGACGGGTTCTTCAAGCTCCCAATCAATTATTAAAGTATCGTTACGATTAAAATAGCATACTGAATCCCTTTTCATATCTGAAAGATGGTTGATTCGGAACTCCCCCTCGGGAAGTGATGCCGGATTCCATCGGGCTATACCGTTAGGCTCGTTATCTGTGATTATTATCCACCGTTTAGGAGGAGTCACATCGCGTATGTCCCTGGTGAGCCTGTTCATAAGTGGATAATCTTCGTCGGAAATAGTGAACCAGCCATTGACACGCCACAAAGGTGGTGGAATAAACTGAACATCGAGACCGGAATTATAGCCATCGGTCCCCGGGCCAGATGCTCCAAACGTAAGCACGAAATCCTCAGAAGGTGTTCCTGCAGTGCGGTTAAGATAGATATCGCAGGAGAAGAATTCCGGTTCGAGTTCCACCATGAAAAAGCCATCCTCATGCGTCACTAAAGGACTTCCTTCGTTGAACACGATGGTATCTATGATTATCTGGCAATAATCGCCACCAGAGGCATTACAATCGACCTCTGCTAGAAGATAAAGCAATATACCCTCCATGCCGGATGTTAAAGGCATTCCGGAAGCAGAGGCATGAATTTTACCGAGCGCAAAATCGATAATAACATCGGAAATCGCCCAACCATCAATGTATGAGGAATCGGTTATAATATCGAGCGGATGCAAAATTTCGGGGTTGACGGAAAATTCCATCTCAATATCGGCTATCCAACTATAATCAAGGCCGTCGATATAGAGCGGAATAAGAACGGTATCGCAACGCGCACCTGATTCGTTGGAGAACCAGATGAAGCGCTCGCGCATATTAATGAAAGACCAACAATCAGCCATGAGATTATCGGGGCAATAATCAGTGGTGTCTGTGCCATAAACACAAACCATTATTGATTCTGCAGCTATAATCGGCTCGGATGGAGTCCAACTAATAAACCAGAGACTGTCATCGAAAACAAGCGAATAGTCGTTTATTGTGTCTCCCAACACTGTGAAAACTATAGTGGCTGTATCGAGGCCGGAACCATAATCAACAATATTCGCGGATATCATAGGTGTCGGTTCATCGATGATACTATCCGGCATGGGAATCCTGTTAGATACAACCGGAGGTTCGAGATCAACAAAGAAATCCCAGCAAAGAGGTTCAGTTAAATAGCCTCCACAAGTGTTTTCGAGCGAATTAAGACAAACATGGACAGTGTCGCCATCGGAGAAGTAGTTCGTAGAATCGGGGGTATATATTAAATACATGGTATCGATAAGGGTTAACTGACCATCACCAACTGTATGAAGTTCGCCATCGATTGATATCTCTATACTCGGCACGACTATCTCACAATCGATAGCATAAAGAATAGTCGCAAGAAAATCGAGTCCCACAGCAACACCGGTAAGATCACAAGCCTCTATAGTCAGAGTATCCGAACCGGAGTGCATCGATGGCAACATATCGAACTCGAAAAGATGATTCCATGTTGCACCATCATCATCAGCGCCGATAGAATCGCCGTTCATATAAAAAGTTGCGGTGTTATCACAATACATTTTCACGCTAGCCGAATCTATAACGGTCCCCGGTGGCGTCTCAATAATCGACCTAAAAGTCAAACAACGGTGAAGGATGGTTCCACTATAAACACTATCCCAAATCCATGAAGAGGTCGGAAAGACATAAGAACCCCAACCACTAAAGGAAATATCGACAGCCGGCACCCATGAACCGGAAATTGTATCGTAATATTCGGTGCTGGTAGAACTACTCGGTATCTGCCTCTCGATACGCATAGATCCTTCGGTGCCAATGATCATCGTGATAGGCTGGTTTTCGCACGATGTCCATGTATTGGGGAGCGGTTCGATTATCTCAGCTGTCACTGGTGGCGCTGTGCAATGAATATAAATAATTATTGGATTGGAACCACAAGGTTCATTGGTATTCGGCCATAGCGTATCGACATAAAGACCGGTATCTATCGCATAAAATGCTATTTCAAACTCGCCCCAGGTATCCGGGGGCAATGCCCCGGGAGCCTCTGCAGTAGTAAATCGTGGGTCTGTATGGCTTGCGCCGGAAACAAGCAGAGTATCGATTGTCTCGTCGGAATTGCAAACTGCAACCCGAAGGATAGTGTCATTCGCAACCATAACACTGTCAAAATAAATGGAATCGGAAGGAGAGGGCAATAGCTCGAGAAATCCGTGGCCAAGCACGAGAGTATCTTCTTGATCTATCAAGACTGTATCGAGATATATGGATTCTTCCCCTTCGTGACCACTTATCATAAGGTAATGACGGATGGGATCTATGCTACCGAAAGTAGTCCTAAGTATAAACTGCCACTCATCTCGAGGAATATAAAAAGCACCCCCATCGGTGTTATCCCACCAAGCCCAATCACCCTGAGGGTATGCCGATAAATTGAATTCCCCGGAATCATCGCTCATTGCGAGAGTGCAACCGGTAGGCAGGCCGTCGAGATAGGCAACACAGGTTGCATCGGTCGTGCCTGTGGCATCAATATTATGTTGTATAACCAAACCAATATTTCCTGAAAGCGGATTATAGAAAAAGAATACGTGGCTTTCATAGGCCGTTTCGTAACCGGTGTGCATCGAGGAAGAAGTATAATCGAACCATGATGCTTCAGTTATTGAATCGGTGATAACAGGCTCGACACAAAAAGTATCCCCCCTGAAAATAGCATAGAAATACCCTTCTGGATATCCTGTGCCCTGACTAAATAAGGCTAATGGAATGAAAAGAAATATGGCGATGAATTTAAGTGCTTTCATAATTTCCTCCAATATTAGTAAATGTTTTTTTAATCAACACAACTTTCATTAAGGCTATAAATATTGTATTAGTTAATGCAACTTCTGTCACTATTCACGTAATTGAATCGCTAAATAAATAAATAAAAACTTGCTATAAGAATCTTTTTAATATATTTTGAAATTGTCATTCATTGTTGATCTCGTAGATTGCTTCCCCTGCATAACTCTACGATTTGTTTTAAATTTACCGCATGGAACTTGGCGGTCTGATTTTGCTGGGCAGGGGGCAGTGAACAGAACGACATTGTCCCATGCGGTTTAAATTTTAGCCACAAAGTTTTGAAAAAGCAAAATTATTTAATCGATATTAGTTTTAAAATCGACGATAATCTTCAGTTTCGATAGTAAAGGTCTTTAATCGGTATCTAAGTTTATCCCTCGAAATATCCAGCATTCTTGCGGTTTTTGAAACATTCCCACCTGTAACTTCCAATGCATGTCGGATAAGAAGCTCTTCAATTTGTGGAAGCGTCATTTCTAAAGATAATCCGTTATTGGAGGAAATAGAATCTGAAACCTCGCTTTTTGATAATTCTGGAGGAAGCATGCTAACAGTTATTAAATCCGAGATAGCAATAACAGCGCAGCGCTCGATAAGGTTTTCTAATTCACGAACATTCCCAGGCCAAGAATAGGACACCAAAATCTCCATAGCCTTCTCATCAACGCTTTTAACTGTATGCGGGAAATCGTCAGAAAGGCGTTCTATGAAATATTCTGTTAGTATCGGGATATCCTCAGGATGTCCTCGAAGCGGTGGCATCTCAATGGGAAATACCTTAAGCCTATAATATAGGTCCTCTCTGAAAATACCTTTTTCGACGCTTTTAACAAGATCTCGATTTGTGGCTGCAATAACGCGAACATCGCTGGATATTGTTCTTCCTGAGCCTAGGCGTTCAAATTCTTTTTCCTGAAGAAAGCGAAGAAGCTTAGTTTGAACGGAATATGAAATTTCGCCTATCTCATCCAGAAGAATGGTGCCACCTCCAGCAGCTTCGAATCTGCCGATTCGCCTTTCGGTAGCGCCTGTAAACGCGCCTCTTTCATGCCCAAATAACTCACTTTCAAGTAAAGTCTCGGGAATTGCTGCACAGGATACCTTGACGAAAGGTCCTCCAGGACGAGATGAGTTCTCATGGATTTGATGAGCAACAACCTCCTTCCCCGTTCCAGACTCGCCAGTAATAAGAACACTCGTCGAGGTTGGAGCAACTCTATTTATCAAATCCCTGATTGTCGATATCTGGCGGGATCCGCCAATAAGATTCCATTTCCCGTAGGCTTGCTGCCTAAGTTCTTTATTCTGAAGTGTCAGATTCTCGAATTTCCTGGCATTAGATATAGCTACTGAAGCAAAGCCAGCAAAAGCGTTAAGCGCATTAAGGTCTGCATCTTCGAAGAAGCCACGCTTTTTGTTGACTGCTTCTATAACACCCAATATATTTTCACCGGATAACATCGGGACAGCAAGAACGGACTTCGTAAGAAAACCAGAGAGATTATCGGTAGTCGCTGTATGTCTATCGTCGGAGACAACATCGTTCACCATCGCCGATTTGCCTGTCCTTGCAACCCAACCTGCAATACCCTCACCGGATTTAAGGCGCGTATCTGAAAGCTTAGCTCCCTCCTTACCTGTTGCAATAGTGAATATTAAATCACCACTAAGCCTATCGAGAAGGAGAACGCTTCCAGCCTCAGCTCCTGTGATCTCCGCAGCGGTATCCATTAGTAACCGAAGCAATTCGTCAAGAGACAAAACGCCTGCTAGTGCAGCACTTGTGTTAAATATACCCTTAATGTCTTTCATAACAAAAAACGGGCGTTCATACCAAACGCCCGTTACTCAAAAAATGGAGCTAAGGGGGCTCGAACCCCTGACCTCGTGACTGCCAGTCACGCGCTCTCCCAACTGAGCTATAGCCCCTTTGTCCAAACGACTTGGCAATATACACAAAAAAAAGAAAAAAACAAGAACTAAATGGGGCGATATCCCCAAAAAGCCTCTCGCCGTTGTAAACACTTCATTAGAGCGAAATATATATTTCGATTTAATGAAAATAAATCGAACGTAATAGCTATTTAAGAATCAAACTTTATCCTCCCAATCCGATGTGAAAGAAAATACTGAACGTCACCAAACCAGTGGCGCAAGAGCGTTTTTCCCATTGACCGAAGCCTATAATTGCATTATCTTTTATGAAATTGAAAGGGAAAAATGAAATATATATCGATACTCTTAGTGTTACTCGCCTTATCAATTCAGGCAGACTGGCGCGAGACAACTGAGTCTGACTCACTTATTGAACAAGTAGAAGAAGCTCTGGTCCGCGCTGGAGAAAACAAGCCTATTCTAGAAGAAGCTCTGGAATCTTGCGATCCATCGTTCTTACCGGGATTGATCTTCTTAATATCGAATTCACCTGCAATCAATCTTGCTATTTTCGATAAGGATAGTCTTCTCGCCGAAATCGAGTTAGCATATGAAACACGCAAGATATTCTCATGGGGCAATGAAATAAGCGACGAACTATTCATGCACTATGTTCTGCCTAATCAGGTTTCTCAGGAACCTGCAACCTACTACCGCGCTTTTTTCCTTGAACAACTCAGGCCTATTGTCGACACACTAACAAGCGGCTCTGAGGCCGCACTCGCTGTCAACAAGTGGTGTGGAGAACATGTAAATTTTAAACAGACCCAAAGACAGGACCAAGGGGTATTTCATACGCTAAGTTCAGGTTATGGCCGTTGCGAAGAGATGATGATTGTGTTTGTTAGCGCATTGAGATCGGTTGGCATCCCCGCTCGCGAGGCCTGGACACCTTACTGGGCAACCTCCGATAATAACCACGCTTGGACAGAGTTACACTCCGATGGAGATTGGCATTATGCTGGAAGCTGTGAACCGAGTCCTACCCTTGACAACGCGTGGTTCAGTAAAACCTCACAGCGAGCTGCTGTTATTTTTTCCTCTGCATTCGGTGTGCCGCCCAAAGGTAGCGATATCCTCTATCGCGAAAAAAAGAATTATGCGATTATAAATTCATTCCCGCACTATGCCGATAATCCAGCTATTGTCGAAGTCGAGGTTTCTGAGGACAGCGCTTCCATTTTTCTATCCGTATTTAATTTTGGAGCATTACGCCCCATAATGCGAAGAGTAGCTGAAGATAATAAACATCCTGTTACCTTCCATATTGGCCAAGGAGATTATATCCTCTACACTGGCAATGATTCGACTTTCGCTTGGGAAAAAATCCATACAGAGTTTGGTGACACTGTAAAAGTTATTCTAAAACCAGAACAAAAAAAATCGCTCGACGCACAGGCCTTCTGGCTAAGGTATCCTGTTCCCGAGTGATTCTTTCTGGCTGACATGTCACGTGCGGCAAATTGATTTTTAGATAAGCACAACCCAGAAAAACACCACTCCCCTATTTCGAAGATTTTCCTGTAGAAAGCACACGTCGCGCCAGCCTCCTTGCCAATGCGGCCTAATACAAAATCCTAAGTTATATTATCCTCTTCCCATACCAATGTATTTCAGGCCAACTTTTTTCATTTCCACAGGATCGAAGAGATTTCTGAAGTCGGCAAAAACTCGACCTTTCATTAATCGAGCAATTTCAACGGGTTTCATCTCGGAGAACTGCTGCCATTCGGTCGCCACTATGACAAAATCTGCACCGTCTATAGCCTCCACTTCAGAGTGTGCGTATTCGATGGAATCTCCGAGTTCTCTCCGAGCAAGCCTCTCACCCTCGGGGTCGTAGGCTTTGACTATAACACTATGCTCTAAAAGTGCTTTAATCAGTTTAATAGCGGGTGATTCGCGAACATCGTCGGTGCCTCCCTTAAAGGTCAAGCCAAGAACACCGGCTTTTTTGCCGGAGAGGCTTCCAAGCTCATCACTCAGACGCTGGATCAACAAATCTGGGATACCGTCATTAGTGCGCACTGCAGTTTGAACGATAGAGAGTTTTGCTCCAAAGTTTTCGGCGATATGAAGAAGCCCGTTAGTGTCTTTAGGAAGACAGCTTCCACCGAAACCTGGCCCGGGGCTAAGGAATTTATTGCCGATTCGATTATCCATTCCGATTCCTTTTGCAACATCGAGGGCATTAATACCAATTTTATCCGCTAGAAGGGCTATTTCATTAATAAAAGTCAGTTTAACTGCAAGAAAGGCGTTTGAAGCGTATTTGGTAAGCTCCGCTGCTTCGAGCGAGGTAAAAAGAAACGGCCTCCCCTCATCAGCAAGGTGTTTATAAACCCTTGCGAGTTTCATTGCGGCTTCCTTTGAATCCGAACCGATAATTACTCTATCGGGCTTCTTAAAATCCTCTACCGCAGTTCCTTCGCGTAGGAACTCCGGGTTGCTAAGAACTTCAATATCTGAAGGCGCGCCGTTATCAAGAAGCAATTTTTTAACTTCTCGCGCGGTTCCCACTGGCACGGTGCTTTTATCGACAACAACAGCTCCTCTCGCCAGGAATTGAGCAATATCTTTGGCAGCTTGCCTGATATAGGTCATATCCACAGTGGTGTCGTTCTCGTTCATAGGTGTTCCGACAGCAATATAGACTACCTCTGCATCTTCAATGGCTTGCTTTTTGTCAGTGGTAAAAACAAAGCGAGCTTGGGCAGAATTCTTCTCTAGAAGCTCGCTTAACCCCGGCTCATAAAACGGAACCTTGCCCATTTTCAGGGCTTTTATTCGCTCCTCATTTATATCGAGGCATGAAACCCGATGGCCGAAATCGGCCACACAAACTGCTGTCACAAGACCAACATATCCAGCGCCAATTACGCAAATCCGCACTTGTTTTCCTTCTTTTCTTCAATTAAGAAATAATTAACTTAATTGCCAAAGTTTAAGGCCAGTTTTACTGTCGAATACCCTTCCAATCATCGAGGTCTGCTGAAAAAATATCTCACATGTCACGGAAACGACGCCCTTAAAAAGATGTCCTCCTTCGGTGGCAAAATCGGCCTTTCCAAATATAACATGACAATGGACTATAGGATTGCCATCGTTGTCGTGGGCGAGATTGCCTTTTAATGAAAGTAATTCCCTCTGACCTTCGATATTCTTTTTGATATACTCTTTTTTTTCGAGGTCGAAAAAACCAATTTCCGCCAAATTCATCGCGCCGACACCATAAAATACTCCCCCCTCTATTCCTTCCTTTTTGGCGAAATCGATTATCGAATCGACGAATTCCTCCCCAACATCCAATACAATAAGATATCCAGTATTCTCTTTTTTATAACGCATTATTGCTCTCTACTTCATATATATTATTCTAGCTGAGCTTTTTTCATTACCTTTTAATTTAGCGAAATAAACGCCTGAAGGTAAAGACTCGCCGGAGAAATCTGTGCCATCCCAAACTTGGTAATCATTCTTACCATCATTAGAGGTTTCAATACACCTTACTAACCTACCCGAAACATCGTATATCTCGACATCATCTTCCGCTACAATGGCACAAATCGAGTTGAATGGATTTGGAAATACAGATATTCCCCGAGATTCTGGTTTAGGTATGTTATTATATACACCTGTAAAATCAGTATATCCGACAGTTACATCATCGATAAACCAACCGGATTCGGCATTACGCGAACTGCTTCCGAAATCCCAACTAATATAGACTGTCTGTCCGGCCCAAGTCGAAAGATCGACAGTCACTCTGTGCCAAAAATCGCCGTTATCGTCATCTGCATAAGCCCGCTGGAAACCAACAAAGCGATTATAAGTGGACATTGTAGTGTCGTAATCCTTATCCGGCACGAGAAAAGTCGAGTCAGTTAAAGACCTCCAGAGTTTGACATTGCCTCCATCGTGCCATGAATAAACTCTCGGCCAACCACTGGAAGTAGGTGCCTGAAAACGATACCATTGCCACCACATGATCTTAGGTGCTGAAAATTCCGGCAGATCGATTGGCCCCAAAACGAGCCTGCTTTGGCTCGAATCGCTATAATCGGTATTGAGCTTGGTTGCCCAGCATTTACTTCCGCTATGAGCACTTCCGGGACCCGATGTTGGCTCTCCCCATTCCCAATCGTTGTAATAATCATAATTCCTCAATTCGAGGTCCCCATCGCTCGCCTCGAAATCAGAGAAATAAAGTGTAACGATTGGATAAAGAGTAAAATTTGCCAACCCGAAACCACCCTCACCCATATTCACTGTGACTGTGGAATCGGAATAACCTTCTTTATAGGCCGTGACGTTTATTCCATCGACTTCTAGGACACCTGGAATACTGTAATCACCATCGATATCGGTAATGTCGGCCCATAGGCTATCCCCATATCGAGCCTCCACTGTAACACCAGAGTGGTCTGACACCCCCGCAAGATGGACATTACCATATATCTTCGTTCCGGTAGTATAGAAATTCCAACATGTTGTAATCTCATTTTCTGTGCAGTATTCAGCTCGATCTCTAACTCTCGCGCATACGTCTATCGTGTCGAACGGTTCGAAGGCTATGCCTTCTTCAGTGGGGTCAAAATGCATCGAAGTTCCATCCCAGCTGACAGCGGAAGAAGTTCCATAGACAAACCATGTCCCTTCAATCTGGAAAGCCATATTATCGGTTGAAACTCCACAACCAGCATCGGTAACTCCAATTGAAATTGGCACTGCACCAGCACCGGTAGATTCTTCATCAGCGGGAATAGCTACACCAAAAATAGGATCGGTTTGGTCTATCATAAAGCTCCAACAAACCGGATTGAGAATGCCAAGACCTGTCATATCCTCAACAGCATTGATACAACATTCAATCCATATATTTTGTGGCCAAGCTGCAGATGGCGTGAAGGTAAGCTGATCTGAAGAATAGCTAAGTTCGCTGTCGGCTATATCATAGGACACACCGTTTGCGGTGAACTGGATTGTCGAAGTATTAATTCCATCGGAGTCTGTAAGTTCCATAACTGCATTCTGCCTAGAGCAACTCGAAGCTCCAAGGTCAGGTGGTGTGATAGGACTAACCGAAGGACCATTCCATGGAGTTTGATCTTCGCGTTTGCTATAAATATCCCAATTATAGGTTCCTCGATAATCCTGCCAGAAAATATCATAGGCAGTACCATTCCAATCAATCGAAGGCTTATTCTGATTATATGAACCGGGAGAAATAGTAACTTCGCCGCCTAAAGTAACTCCGGTAATCCTTCTGCCGTATATGTTTGCTAGCACATCCCTAGTATCTTGAAAAACTACCAAAAAACCTATACCGTCGAAATCGAGGTCGGGGTAACTTTCATTCTGGGGTCCAGCGCCGGTAGCAATTCCGAACGAAGAGCCTGTTGGTGCTCCAGAAGCATCTATGTACCTACCATACACATCCATTTCATTTCCAGAAATATATATATCCCAAACAACCAGCCACTGAGTGCCATCCCATGCCACCGATGGATGCCCCGGCGAATAGGCCCCAGCACTATAATCCGCAACTATCTGCGCGGTTCCGGTTGCCGCACCTGCGGCTGTAACCTTTCGGGCGAAAATTCTTTTATTATCTAAATCCGACCACGCAACCAGATAATCCGTATCGCTAGCCGAGACGTCTGGCGCGTAGGCATCAGTGGCGCCATCCGAGATGCTAAATACCGAGCCCGAAGGGCTATACGACGAACCGCCCCAAGTGAGTTTCTGTCCACGGATTGTGCTATTGGTCATCGCCTCTTCAAAAACAACCATTATGTCGTTATCTAAATTGTCGGCGGACGGTTTGCTTTTTTGCGTGTTGTTTGTTGTGACTTGAAAGTTCAATCCGCTAAGTGTGGCATCGATATTAACATGCTGACCCCAGATATCCCACTCATCGGTAGTCCTCTCATCAACCCAGATGGCCATGAATTTTTGGCCAGCCGTAACAGCAACATCATACTGTTGATCATCTGCTACACACACTGGGAATTCGCTAGAAATAAGCGAACCATCGGTGTCAATAATGTTTCCATAGATATGTTTATTACCTGTGCCGGAGCGTGTATCAGTCCATGCTACAAAAGAACGGCTCGACATTCCCGCGCTCGACACATCGGTTTGGTCTTGGGCAGCTACACTGACTGCGATATCCGCAAATATTGAGATCGTCGCGATCAGAAGAAGAAAGATAATTTTTCTCACAACAATACTTCCTTTAAAAAGGCTATTCCGGAATAATTTCGAGGAATCTTCGTTTTCCGACTTTAATAACAAATCGGTTGTTTATTTCAAGTTCGAGTTTGTCGTCTTCCACTTTTTCACCATTGATAGACACTGCGCCCTGAACGATAAGCCTTCTTGCTTCTCCGCCTGTTTTGACGAGTTTATGATCTCTAAGAATATCTACAATCCAAGCTTTTGTTCCATGCGGATAAAGCACTTTTGGCATATCCTCGGGATTTTCTTTTTTGCTGAAAACCCGTTCGAATTCCTTTCGCGCCGATAAAGCCGCCTCTTTTGGGTGATAGAGTGAAATCACGCAGACAGCCATTTCTTTTTTTAATTCCATGGGATTGATCTGGTTTTCTTTCAGCTTATTTTCGACTTCTTTAAGGAGATTTTGATCAGCAAAGACTGCAAGTCTATAGTATTTGAGCAACAATGAGTCTGGGATACTCATAAGTCTTCCGAACATCTCAACAGCATTTTGAGTCAGGCCGACATAATTATCGTATGATTTGCTCATCTTGCGGTCGCCGTCTGTTCCCTCTAAAAGCGGCAATGTCATTATTACTTGAGGTTCGAGGCCGTATTCACGTTGAACATCACGCCCGACTAGGAGATTAAATTTTTGGTCGGTTCCACCGAGCTCGACATCGGCTTCGAGTGTAACCGAGTCCATAGCCTGAGCAAGCGGATACAGGAATTCATGAACACCTATTGGTTGTTCGGCGGCATATCGCTTACTGAAATCGTCTCGTTCGAGCATACGCGCGACAGTATACGTTGCGGCAAGGCGAATCACTTCGGTGAAATCCATTTTACCGAGCCATTCTGAGTTATAGACTATTCGCGTCTTATCGGGATCGAGAATCTTCGCGGCTTGCTCGAAGTAGCTCTTGCCGTTTTCGCGGGTTTCTTCGAATGTAAGTTGCGGTCGAGTTGAATTCTTTCCAGAAGGATCGCCGATCATAGCAGTAAAATCGCCTACTACAAGTATCGCTTGATGTCCAAGGTCCTGAAATTCTCGTAATTTGTGCAATACTACGGCGTGCCCGATATGAAGATCGGGCCTACTAGGGTCACATCCGAGTTTGATTTTAAGCGGTTTTTCAGTCTTGATTGATCTATCTAGTTTTTTGTGGAATTCTTCCTCTGGAATGACTTCGACGGTTCTTTTTAGGAGGATTTTCAGTTGTTCTTTTGCGTTCATATCGCTTTCTATTGAATTTATTTAATTAGAATTATATTTCTCAAAGGAAATTTTGCAACAGATTATTAGAGTTCTTGGGTTGAAAAAACAAGGGATATGATGAACTCACAGAATTTTAGCAAGCTCCTGATCACCAAAACCTTCACATGAGAAGAATAATAAATATTATTTTCTATAATACCATATTTTTGGAAATTGCTCGCTATCTAGGTAAAAAAAACTAAACGATCGCAACTTAAGAAATATATCCGTAATCATCATCCGCAGTAATAAAGATTATATTCCGAGTCTGCGTTCAGCTGCTTCCGTTGTTTGAGCTATCAAGGTAGCGATAGTCATCGGGCCGACACCACCGGGAACAGGCGTATATGCTGAGCTTTTCGGTGCAGCGTTTTCGAGATCGACATCTCCACATTTCTCGACTGGATGATAACCGGCGTCGATAATAATCGCGCCTTCCTTTATCCAATCGGCCTTGATGAACCTCGGGATACCTACCGCGCCAACAACAATATCCGCCGTGCGAACTATAGAAGGCAGGTCGGTCGTCCTAGAATGGCAAATGGTCACTGTTGCATGGCGGTTTAAAAGCATCATGGCTAAAGGTTTTCCTAAAATCGGGCTTCTTCCGACAACAACAGCATGTTGGCCCTTGGGGTTTATTTGATAGTGATCAATTATCCTCATAATCCCGGCCGGAGTGGCGCTCCCGAAGGCGAACTCGCCCATAGCCATCTTGCCAAATCCAAGACTAGTTACACCATCGACATCCTTTTCGAGAGCTATTCGATCAAAACAAGCTCGTTCATCTATCTGATTTGGCACCGGATGTTGAAGCAATATCCCCTCGACCGCAAGATCATCGTTAAGCTCGTCGATCTTCATTAGGAGTTGTTCGGTTGTTGTTTCTTTCGGTAACTCAATTTTACGAGACTCCATGCCCACTCTCTTGCAAGCATTACCCTTCATCTTAACATAGATCGCTGATGCCGGATCCTCACCAACAAGAATTGTAGCTAAAACAGGAACTCTTCCACCAAGTTCGACAATCTTTTTTACCCTCTCGATAAGCGAACTTTCTAATTTTTTTGATAGCTGTTTACCTTCGAGTATAATAGGCTCTCCCATAATACAATCCCTCTCTTTTTTATGTTTGGTTGAATATATTGCCTTAAAGAGTTTCAGTCAACCTCGAAATGCTTTGAAGTAAACTCCCCCCTCCGGCGCTGTCACGATTTTTGCTATTTCGTAATTTTGGTGTTTTTTCTATTATTTCCCCGGGCAAAAATCCCCACCAAACAACCACCATCCCACTCGTGCCAGCGCCTAACTATAGGTCGTTTTAATCAGGGCACAAGCCCTGATCAAACGCCGGAATTTCTTTGCCACATAAATAAAGTTCATTTTGGGCGTCGGATTTATTCGTTAGACGGAAAGCTGGCTTTCCATCGGCGAATAAATCAGCGAAAGGCCGGAATAAAATATGCATTAAGGAACTCGATTTTCACCCGGCCTAACGCCAGCCTTTGAGGCCATAGGTCGAGAAGGCCGACGCCCCGGCGACAGTGAAGGCATATTATTAGGGGCATTGTCAAGTAATAATGATTTGTTTTACTTTTTCAAGTTGACATATTGTTGCAATTTGAATATTTTCCAGAAATCCGATAATTTAGGCCTTCAATGGAGATTAAATGAACGAAATTATATTGAAAAAAGCGCTTTCAAGTGATGTCAAGCAATATGAAGTGAACTCTCCACTTATTGCCAGTAAAGCACTTCCCGGACAATTCGTTATAATTCGATTATCGCAGAAAGGTGAGCGTATCCCGCTTACAATAGCAAATTGCGATACTCTGAAAGGAACTATAACGCTTATAGTCCAGGAGGTTGGAAAAACGACTCGACAGATGGGGCATTTTTCCGAAGGTGATATTATTCCCGATATAGCTGGTCCTTTAGGAACACCGAGTGAGATACACAATTTCGGCACCGTAATTATGGTTGGAGGAGGAATAGGCATTGCGCCCATATACCCTATTGCTAAAGCGATGAAAAAAGCCGGCAATGAAGTAATTTCTATAATAGGTGCTCGATGTAGCGATCTACTGTTCTTTAAGGATATACTCACCGCCTGTTCCGATGAGCTTATTGTTACCACTGATGATGGATCTTGTGGACAACAAGGCTTTGTAACAGATGTGCTGAAAACAATCATCGCCTCAGGGAAGAAAATTGACAGAGTAATAACTATCGGGCCGGCCATTATGATGAAAATGGTTGCAGAGGTTACTAGACCTTTTAGCATCCCGACCATAGCCAGTCTGAACTCTATCATGGTCGATGGCACAGGTATGTGTGGCGCATGCCGTGTCGAGGTTGGCGGTGAGACGAAGTTTGCGTGTGTCGATGGCCCTGATTTCGATGCTCATAAAGTCGATTTCAATTTATTGATGCAGCGACTTGCAACATATATCCCCGAAGAGAAGGAATCCTCCGAACATTATTGTCGTTGTAGCGAATCAAAATAAGGAAATTATGGCCAAAGTAGCTCCCAAAAAAACTCCCATGCCCGAACAAGCACCCGAAATTCGTAAATCGAATTTCGATGAAGTTCCTTATGGATATACAGAAGAGCTCGCAATTGCGGAAGCCACGCGATGCCTTCAATGCAAAAACAAGCCATGTGTTTCTGGTTGCCCTGTGGAAATAGACATCCCGGCATTCATTAAAAAAATCGCCCAAGGTGATTTCGAGGGCTCCATTAAGATATTGAAGCAAAAAAATCTTCTTCCTGCTGTTTGCGGGCGCGTGTGCCCTCAAGAGGAACAATGTGAAAAGGTATGTGTGTTGGGGAATAAATTCGAACCGGTTGCAATAGGTCGTTTGGAAAGATTTATTGCCGATTGGGAAGCAAAAAAGGATTCTATCGAATTACCCAAGCTTCCTGCTAAAACCGGCAAAAAAGTTGCTATTGTCGGAAGCGGACCGGCAGGCCTCACTGTTGCTGGAGACCTAATCCAATTGGGACACGATACTACAATATTCGAAGCCCTTCACGAACCGGGAGGCGTCTTAGTATATGGCATCCCCGAATTTAGACTTCCAAAAAAGATAGTTGCGCGTGAGGTTGACTACCTGATAAAACTAGGTGTCAAGATAGAAACAAATTTCATTGTTGGCCGCAGTAAAACCGTTGATGAGCTTTTGCAGGAATTTGATGCAGTTTTTCTGGGCACCGGAGCTGGGCTTCCTTGGTTCATGTTCATACCCGGCGAAAACTCGAAGGGCATATATTCTGCAAACGAATACCTCACTCGGTCAAATTTAATGAAGGCCTATAGATTCCCTGAATACGACACTCCTATAATGCGCGGTGAACGCGTAGCCACTGTGGGAGGAGGTAATGTTGCCATGGATTCCGCGCGAACCGCTCTACGCCTCGGCGCCAAAGAATCTATAATAATATACCGACGCTCACGAGAAGAGATACCTGCTCGCGACGAGGAGATCGAACACGCTATCGAAGAGGGCGTTAGATTTCAGTTTCTTACTAATCCTGTTGCTTATCACGCCAATACCGAGGGTTGGGTTACCGATGTCGAATGCGTCAGTATGGAACTTGGCACACCTGATGCCTCCGGTAGAAGAAGGCCTGTTGTCATTGAAGGCTCAAACTTCAAGATACCCATCAATACTGTCATCGTTGCTATTGGGAACTCTCCAAATCCGCTTATATCACAAACCACCCCCGGTCTTGTAACCACCAAATGGGGAACCCTTGAAACCGACCAAACAACTGGTAAAACCACAAAAATAGGCGTATTTGCTGGTGGGGACATCGTTACTGGAGCAGCAACGGTGATTTTGGCCATGGGAGCAGCTCGTATAGCCGCCCGTTCCATCGATGAGTTTCTACAAACCGGGATTTGGTAAATTTAACTTTGGTTTTGTTATTTTAGCTCAAACTTAAAAGCGGAGCCAATTTGTTATTATCCGTTTGAAAATAAATATAAAACCCCTGATTAACAAAGGTTGAAGAAATGAGTAATCCAATAGAATCCGATATAAAACTACTCCATGATAAAGCCCCGCTGATCGATCTTCACGCGGATACTTTCTCATCATTAGAAAGCACCAGCGATTTTACATCTGCTTGGCTTAAAAAACACATAGACCTTCAACGCATGTTAAAAACCGGTTTATGGGCCGAGGCATTTAGCCTTTTCGTTTATCCAAAATGGGGGCGGGAAAAACCTAAACGATGGCATAAAATAGCAATTCGTGAGCTGGAAAACATAGAAAACGCTGTTCAAAACTCCCAAGGGCAATTTGCGATAGCCCACAATAGCGCCGAAATCATTGCAAACAAAGCTAAAGGTGTAGTTAGTGCTGTTATCGAAATCGAGGGATTGCACAGCCTTCTCGGGGAACTGAACGAGATAAATAATTTCTTCAATCGAGGCGTTCGCATTTTCACTTTAACCTGGAATAACTCAAACGACTGGGCAACATCGTGCATGGCACCAACCGCCAAAACCGAAGGGCTCACAGAAGATGGAATCGAAGCAGTTCGCAAAATCGATTCCCTTGGAGGCTTCATAGATTTTTCGCATTCGGGTGAGCAAACATTTTGGCAAACGATGGATATAATCGAGCGTCCACCTATTTGCACTCATTCGTGTTGCATGGCTCTTCAAACATCACCGCGCAATCTCACCGATGAACAAATTTCAGCAATTATAGACAAGAATGGCATTATCGGGGTCAATTTTTATCCCGCTTTTCTTTCGCCAAAGGATAAATCTGAGGTTACTTCGGTGGATATAGTTGACCATATTGAACATATAATTTCACTCGGTGGTGAAGGCAATGTCGGACTCGGTTCTGATTTCGACGGCATAAGCCACCTTCCAACGGATATCGATGATTGCACCGGCCTTGCCAATATAACGCGAGAGCTTATTCGCCGAGGTTTTTCCGAAGAGAAAATACTCAAAATACTTGGTGGCAATTTTTTAAGGGTATTCGAATAACCTTGAACCGAAATAAAATTTACCTTTCCTCTAATCTTAAATCAATAGTCATTAGATTAAAATTCCTCGCCTTTATGTTTACATTAGATGGACTATTTGATATAACTATAACCTCGACTCCCGGAAGAGTGATATTTACAAGTCGAGTATAAAGTAATTTTATTTCTTTTGATTAAATAGCCCGATTCCAAACTGATTCGTAATAACTTTTTATCGGTCCTGTTATCTTTTCACACCAAGAGCTTACCTCTTTTTACTTGCGAACATCTGTTCTAATCATTATCATCTCGGCAATGAATCCATTGAATAAAAATAAACTTGTTTCTGTAGATATAGAGACCACCGGCCTCGATCCCAAAAACAATAGAATCACTGAAATAGCAGCTCTTAGACTAGAAAACGGTGAAATTACCGAAAAATTCGTCACATTCGTTAATCCAAAGATACCTATACCCTTAGCGATTTCGAGACTAACCGGCATCACTGACGAAATGGTCGCCGGCGCACCCTCCGAAAAGGAAGCTATTACTGCTTTTTATGAATTCGTAGGAGACTCCGAAATACTTGGTCAGAGTATCGATTTTGATGTTAATTTCATTGCCACTCAAGCTAAAGCAAATGGCCTTAAAGTTAAGTCTTTTAGAACAATAGACACCATACCTATAGCTATACTCCTTTACCCGAGGGCGCTTCGTTATAATCTCACCTCCCTAGCGGGGCTTTTTAAGATAGAACACAATAATGCTCACCGCGCTGAGAGTGATGCGCAGGTGACAGCCGAGGTCGCCAGCAAACTATGGCAAAAACTTTTAAGCCTCGACGATAGAACTGCGGAAATCCTTTCTGGCCTAGTCCAATCGAGTGGTGATCCAAAATTATCGATGTGGTTTTCCTCCGCCAAGCCTCTATTTAGAGGTGGAAAGACCACTCCACCTGAGATCGATACAGCCTTAATCGCCAATTTTGATAATATAACAGGAAATCCATCCGATCCGGCACAATGTCAAATGAGTGAAAATGATATTGTTAAATTTTTAGGGCCGGATTCACCTATGAAGAGTTACCTCGACGGTTTCGTTGTCAGAGATATGCAAATAGAAATGGCGCAAGCTGTTTTGGATTCACTCGAATACGACATTTTTCTTCTTGCAGAGGCTGGCACCGGCACAGGCAAATCCTTCGCCTATCTACTCCCATCTATTGCCTTTTCGGCTAAAAAGGGACAAAAGGTTATTATCTCGACACGAACAAAAAATCTACAGGAACAGTTATATTTTAAGGATATTCCTTCACTTCGCAAAGGGCTGACTTTCGATTTTAGGTCGATTCTTTTGAAAGGTCGAGGAAACTACCTTTGTCTGAACAGGTTCAATCGGGTTCTCTCGGACTATACCTCCCTCGGTTACGAAGACCGTGCGGTGGTCTCGCGACTTTTAGTTTGGTCCGCCGAGACTACCTCTGGAGATATAGCTGAAGTAAGCTCTTTTTATTTAAAGAAACATGCCGCATTGTGGTCTCGTTTGAAAAGCGAGGCTATATCCTGCATCGGCAAGAGATGTCCATTCAGAGGCAAGTGCTTCCTCAATCGTATTCGTTCCGCTGTAGTAGATGCCCAGATAGTGGTTGTAAACCACTCATTATTGCTTGCTGAGATAGGAGATACTTCGGTTATTGGAGAATATGATCATGCCATTATCGATGAGGCACACGATATCGAGGAGGTAGCGGCAGAATATTTCGGAGCAAAGGTAAACTCATGGAATTTCACAACTTCACTCGATGAACTATATCAAGACAGGCTTTCGAGTAAAGGTTTACTTTCTAGCATAGCTGAATTTGCTGAGAAACACAAAGATTTACCTGACGACTTCGCAAATTGCTATCAAGCTTGTATTTCTAAAGTGATAACTTTGCGGAGAGAATCCGATAATTTCTTTACCACACTTACGAATCAGCTAAATTTGAAATATAAATGGCGCAAAGCACCATACTCGTTGAAAATTCGCTTTTCCCCCGGCGAGGATGTATTTGAATCACTTAGGTTTGACATAATTCAACTTGCCAAACATACGAAATCGCTTGTCGATAACCTGAGTTTATTTCTTGTAGCGCTCAATGACATTGAGGACGATAATCTCGACGCCCTTCATCATGAAGCATTGGGCCAGATAGCACGCCTTGCCGAAGCTGCAGATGCACTCGAATACTCCTCAGAACCCACCGATCCTGATTCAGTGTATTGGTGGGAATCCCCTCAAAAACAAGATTCGATAGATTGTGCTGTATGTTGGGCGCCTCTCGATGTCGCTGAGCGGATGTTCGAGGTTTTTCATTCGCAAAAGAAGTCGCTAGTATTCACCAGCGCGACGATGTCGGTTGCCGACAGCTTCGATTTTGTCAAGGGCCGTTTGGGTCTTAATTTACTCGATCCAGAACGGGTAGCGACTTTAAAGCTCGGAAGCCCATATGATTTTTCTGCACAACTTTTGGCCATTTTTCCAGATTTTATTCCCGAACCAAATGCGCGTGATTATATACCGAAGTTATCGATGCTTATTGAACAAATCAGTAAAGAAACCCGCGCGGGTTCATTGGCTCTTTTCACGAGTTACAGTTTTCTTAGGCAGGTCTATTCGATAATAACGCCATCATTAGAGGATGAGGGCCTACTTGTTATGGCTCAAGGTATTTCTGGGGGACGAAGCCAACTTACACGCCAATTTATCTCGGATAAAGAGTCTGTCCTTCTTGGAACACAATCCTTCTGGCAGGGAGTCGATGTCCGCGGTGATGCACTTCAGATCCTGTATTTGACTAAACTACCCTTCGCAGTTCCCACGGATCCATATGTTGCAGGCCAATGCGAGAGAATTCAACGCCATGGAGGTGATCCGTTTTCATGTTTTACTATCCCGCAGGCTGTAATTAAATTTCGCCAGGGCGCTGGAAGGCTTATTCGTGGAGAAGAAGATGTCGGAGTGCTGCTTATTTGCGATAAGCGTTTGCTTACTAAATCTTACGGCACAGTATTTTTATCTTCTTTACCAGTCGAAGTTGAGAGAGCAGCTTCTCTTGGGGAATTGCTATTAAAAATCAAGCGTTTTCTTTAAACAAAAAATCAAAGATATATTGACAGGCTGTATTTCGTCGTTATAATAATTTCCGTGTAGAAAAGTTGGTGAAATGGTACAATTATTGGAAAATTTAATGTTGGTTGTTTGTTTTCAACGCCCTATATCAATCGCGCAAACAGCGTATTCATTTAGATAAATTCGATTTACCTTTTTTCCAATCAAGAGGGTGAGTTTTTGGTTTTTGCTATAAAATTTTTTTTAGTAAGTAAACACTTTTTAACTTTCAAACGGTAATTATAATACCAAAAAGGCCCCCCGCGCCTATGATTTGAAGGAGTTATAAAATGAAAATGAGTAGAGAACGCAAAATCGCGCGGTTTGACGAGAAATATCGCCATAAGGGAGGATTTGAGAAATTTAAAGATATGGTAGATAATTTATCTACCTTGGAGGAGATAGGCGATCATTTTGGTTTTAGTCGCCAAAACACTGCCGGACTTTATCGAAGTTTTTTTGGCGAACAGTATAATAAAGTTCAGTATAAGCGGAAATATAAGAAGGCTAAGGAAGCTAGAATTCGGAGCACAGACCTAGATGCTCGTCTCGATGAATACAATAAATTGGGCAAGGAACGCAGCGCTAAAAAGACTTTTTATACTAAAGTAGTTAAAGATAAAGCAGAAAAACTTGGCATCACAGCAGAACTCGATGCCAAACGCAATAGTGCAGTTAGAATGATCCTAAATGGCAATAGCGTTAACATTTCTGGGACTAATACTGAAACTATATATCATATTCCTCGTAAACGCAGACCCAGCATATATTATCGTTTCGCGATAACAAGCAGGTCGGTGGACTTCTGTATTTTTGTGCTCGACCTAGGCGAGGAAGAAGGAGATGAACGCTACACATTCTACATCATTCCATTTAAGGAGATCGAGAATCTTACACTCATCACCCTAAAGGATAGATACTCCGATTACCGTAGAAAGCGCAATGGTGACCCTCCCAGTAAATATGCAAAGTATCGCAACGCTTGGCATCTTCTGAAAGACTAATTTTAAAGTGCCTAGCCGCGTTTCCATTATTAGGGCGGAGGAATACGATGTTGAATCCCTCCGCCCTAAGATTATAAAGCTCCTCGATCAAATTGGTGGAATTGGAAGTTTTTTTTCTAAGGGTGAAAGAATCCTTTTAAAGCCGAATCTTCTCGCCGCAAGGACGCCTGAACGAGCTGTAACCACACATCCTGCTGTTGTCGAGGCATTAGCGCTTGAATTGATAGAATTTGGTGTCAATGTAGCGATTGGAGACTCTCCTGCGGGTGCTCACAAGGGTGTAGAACGAGTATTTCGTAACACAGGCATTCTCGATATAGCCGAAAGGCTCGGTATTCCATGGATTAACTTTGAGGCCTCCGGTGCTAATACTATCCAGTGTGAAGATGGTCTCGAAATTCATTTCACCAAGGCGCTAGAGAATTTTGACAAGATTGTAAGCATTTCTAAGCTAAAAACTCACTCCTATACGCATTATACCGGGGCGATTAAAAATCTTTTTGGACTTGTGCCGGGATTTCGTAAAACGGCATTTCATAAAGCGTTCCCTTTAACCCGAGATTTTGCGAAGGTTATAGTTGCTATTTATAAGCAAGTGCCTGTGACGCTTCATCTTATGGATGCTATTATTGGGATGGAAGGCAATGGTCCTTCAAGCGGGGATGCTCGCGATGTCGGTCTTCTTTTGGCTTCGACCGACGGTGTTGCTCTCGATCGTATAGCTGAGAAGGTAATTGGTGTAGTAAAACCTACAGACAGCCCAATAACCACCCTTGCGGCTTCGCGCGGCCTCGGTGAAGGAAATATTGAGCTGATCGAGCTTATTGGGGGTAATCTTGCTGAATTCATTCTTGATCCTCCCTTTGTCTTGCCCTCAAAGGCCCCTCAGCAAATACTATCTACTTTTTTCCCAAGCTGGTTTTTAAGGAGTTTGGCTAAGGTTATCTGGATTCGTCCACGCGCAATTGATGAGAAATGTATCCGTTGTGGAATTTGCGTCGAGAGCTGTCCGGTCGATGCAATGACGATAGTTGGTGATAATCCACCGGATATCGATTATAAGAAGTGCATTACCTGTCTTTGTTGTAATGAGGTATGTCCACAAAAAGCAATAGAGCTCGTTAAAAGCCCGATTACACGGTTTTTTGGAAGATAGCTCTCAGGTGGAATTCCGCCTCCACCCCCACCGCTGTCACGATTTTTGTTATCGAGTTATTTTACTATTATCAGCTTTATTTTCTTGTTCAAAAATCCCCATTAGCACCACACTTCACAACCCGTGCCAGCGGCCCCCTTTTAAACTGCATATTTTTTATACAAGAGACATCAAGAGCGGTAGTATCCCAGAAGAAAGAAGGCCTGCGTCAATTGCGAATTCCACCCATGTTCCTCGATATATACCTATTCGGCGAAAGCGGATGATAATTATTATCATATAGAGAAGAAAAATAAACTCGATAGCGCAGACGGTTTTTATAATTCCCAAGCATAATCCCAATATTAGCAAAGCGCAAGCTATGCCCATGAGGAAATATGTTAACAGCCATGCGCGTTTTTCTCCGATAATACTAGCGACTGATTCTCTGCCTAGAACGCGATCAGTTTCCATATCTGTTATAGAGAATAGAATTGTGCGAAGAATGGAAAAAACGGCTACCCAAAGGATTGCGAGAGCGCTAAGCCAGAATCGAGTCGAAACGCTAAGAACTGGGATTAATCCAGCAGCATATATCCAACCTGAAGCATGAAGGACATCTTTTGCACCGGGGATACTTCGCCATGTGCCAAATCCTTTATTTTTAAGGAATCTCGGCATCCCTTTCAAAGATACGAAAACCAATGCTGAGACACATCCTAAACAAAGCATAATAAAGGGCAAATATCCTGAAAGCATTGCAAGCGGTATCGCCAATAAAAGACTAAAAGCGGAAAAGAAACTTAAAAGTCGCCTATTGCCCCAGAAGAATCTTATTTTCGATGGGTCAACAAGCGCTAGGCCTTGCCAATCGACTAAATTATATAGCGTGTGCATTGACATCACGAAAAGGCCCGTAGCGAGGACAATCGATGGACTGATTTTCGCAGCGGCAAGGAACACAGCCGAAACACCGAGTAATGCTGCTGACAAGCCTGTTAGAACATTGCTTTGAATTACAACATATCCGAATGCTTTAAGTTTAGGCCATTCCCATGGCGGCCGGTGTTTTTCGTTGAATCCTTCCAGCTTTTCGACGACTCTAGAGACTATCCAATGGGGCGTGCTTGCACCTGCTGTAACAGCTACCGAGATCATTCCGACAAAATCTTCTTTATGGAGTTCCGTCTCGGTCTCAATCCAAAATGTTGTTTTACCTGTTTCGACTCCAAGCTCGTATAATCTTTTTGTGTTACCTGAATTCTTTCCTCCAATAACGATTATAGCATCGACATCTTCAGCAAGTTCTGGGATTTCCGCCTGTCTATTCGATGTTGAATCGCATAAAGTATCGAAGATTTTGGCTTGTGGGAATTTAGTTTTTATTAGATCGGTGAAGAGTTCATATTTTTTGCGATTTATTGTAGTCTGCCCAAAGACTGAAACCTCACCATTTGATGGAATATTCTCGATCTCGACCTCGTCGGAGACAACAAAACCTCGTCCTTTAGCATAACCGAGTAACCCTCTAACCTCGGCGTGTTCAGGATTCCCAATAATAATCACCAATTCGCCGTCATTTGATGCTTTTTTGATGAGACCCTGCACTCTAGCTACCTTAGGGCATGTGGCATCACAGAGCTTAACTCCCAATTCGGAAACAATTTGTCTTTCATCTGGAGGAACACCATGACTTCGGATCACGACTGTCGATTCTTGCGGAATCTCAAAGGAACCATCGTAAATATCTACACCCTGTTCTTTCAGGAATTCGACTGTTTGCGGATTATGAATCAAAGGTCCCAGTGTAAATATAGGTATGGGGCTTTCGCCCGCTTTTTTCAGCACTAATTCTACAGCACGCTTCACCCCCATACAAAAACCGGCTGTTTTGGCTAATTTGACCTTCACAAATTAGGTTTCCATGAATATTGGTCTATTCTTTCTATCCTCGCTCCAAGCTTGCTCAGTTTCTCTTCGATTTTTTCATAGCCTCTATCAACATGATAAATTCTAAGAACTTCAGTAGAGCCATTTGCGGCAAGAGCTGCGAGAATAAGCGCTGCACCAGCGCGTATGTCGCTAGCCATAACCTCTGCTCCCTCCAGCTTTGGGACACCGTTAATAGTCGCCCGATCTCCATTAATAGTTATGTCTGCGCCCAGACGAAGAAGTTCCATAACCTGAAGAAAGCGATTTTCGAAAATTGTTTCCCGAATTGAGCTGGTACCCTCGCATGTGGTAAGTGCTGTCATAGCGCATGGCTGAAGGTCTGTAGGAAATCCGGGGAAAACAGCAGTAGTAATATTGACAGCCTTTGGGCGCGAATCCATCTTCACTCTGATATTCCCGGGTGAAGTTAATACCTCGGCACCCATCTCCTCCATTTTCAGAAGTGGAACAAACAGATGATCAGGCTCGACCCCTTTAACTGTCACATCGCCCATTGTCAAGAGTGCACCATAAAGGTATGTTCCCGCCTCTAATCTATCGCCTATTGGAATATGGTCCGCACCACGAAGTTTCTCTACGCCCTCGATCTCTATAACAGGCCCTCCAGCCCCTTTAATTCTCGCACCCATTGCTGTCATAAAACGCGCAAAATCGACAATTTCAGGATCTGTCGCAGCATTTAGAATGGTTGTAGTGCCTTCTGCTAAGCAGGCTGCCATAATAACATTCTCGGTTCCTGTGTGGCTCGGTCTATCGAAATATAGGACATTGCCCTTAGGCTTGCCCGTGCAAGCCGCGCCTATGTAGCCATGGCTTTCTTCGATCTTTGCGCCCAAGCGGATGAAATTGCTAATATGCCAGTTTATCGGACGAGAACCGATAGCGCATCCTCCGGGCATAGAAACTCTGGCCGAGCCGAATCTTCCGATAAGCGCACCCATTATCATGAAACTGGCGCGCATCTTTCGCACAAGATCATATGGGGCTGGTTTATTCTCGACATTAGAGGAATCTATTCGCATAATACCCTCCACGGTATCGAATTGAACCTTAGCTCCAAGGTATTCAAGAAGCTGAACCATGGTCCTGATATCGGCTAAATTGGGGACATTGCGAAGAACAACCTCGCCTTCCTCCGGCATAAGTGCGGCACAAAGCATTGGTAAGACGGCATTTTTTGCACCTCTAACAGTAATTGTCCCTTCAAGTGGTCTCCCACCCTCTATAACAAACATATCTAACGACATTTTTCTCCTAAGAAGATTATCATTTTAGTTTTAAATACCTCACCCTTGTTTCCATTGCAGTTTTCGACACTAAAAACAATTCTGCTAAAATGGACACCCTATATTCTTTGTTATCACGATAACGAGGCCACAGCTTGCGCAACGTGGTCTCTGGAATGAGAAGTTCAGCTGCAAAACGGTCTGCATCGGCCTCGACCCGGCTGCCATTATCCGGAAGACATACGCGATATGA
Source organism: bacterium (assembly GCA_023145965.1). Classification (NCBI taxonomy): domain Bacteria; species bacterium. Next base: position 32,573 of record JAGLDC010000066.1, read on the forward strand.
TATCGAATGGGGCATAACTATATGCCCTAATTCGTGAGCAATAGCAAACCTTTTTGCCTCGGGGCTAAGCTCGCGATTGACAACAATAGCCGGAGATTGGCCTTCCTTATATGCGATACCATCGACATTCCCAACTTCCCCCTCAAAAAAAGCGATATTCAATACGCTAAGGATGGGTTCGATTTCGATTGGCGGTGACTCGATATCGATGTATTTGTATAATGAACGAGCGTAATCTTTAGCACGCATCTTCGTCCCCCTCAGATCGCCTGCAATTTTTAACATTCTGGAGATACTTAAGCGCGAATACCAGACCAAAAAAAACAAGAAATCCATGGATAAATAGGAAGTAGATGGTGAGGTCAGGTCTAACTTGCCTAATCGCGATCAGGTCGAAGGCAATTATAAAAAGACCACCCAAAGCCGGTAGGAATAACGCACTCTTGTTGGCATAAAATCCCTTTTTGCGCCACATAACGATTCTTAATGGCCAAAGTGTAAGATAAACTGTGGCAACAACAGATGTGATAATAACAAGGGTTTGGCTCAAGTTAATCCTTATTTCTGCGGGTTATCGAGATCGCCCATGAGTCAGTCCAACCACACTTAGGGCATTTACGAGTTCTGCGCACTGTGTTTGGGTTGTCCGGAATATCCTCATCAAAAACATCGACCCATTCGCCACACTCCGGGCATTTCTCGCCCCAAGCTATCTTGTGCCAGATTCCGCCTTCGATTATGTGAATAAAAAGCAGTCCAATTGTCCATGCGACGAACCAACTTATCCCTTCGAGCCGTGTTAAAGCCCAAATATCAGGCGATATTAGTAGCACGAGAAATGATATACCTACAACCAAAGCGCGTCTGCGTTCGCGGCCCCTGTCCTTCACACGAGGTGAAACCCAGAATAGCCATACAAAAAAGACAACCGTGCCAATAGTCCCATACCAATAATAGAAACTTGGAACCCCGCCCATATTATGCCTTTATACGAAAGTCAACCAGTCAAATTTATCCTCGGCCTTACCCTGAACTATCTCGAAGAACCTTTGCTGAATTTGTTTAGTAATTTCTCCGCGATAACCTCTTCCAACCGGAATTCTATCAACTGAAGCAATAGGCGAAACCTCGGCAGCACTCCCAGTGAAGAATGCCTCGTCGGCAATATAGAGCATCTCTCGGGGTATCCTCTGCTCTACAACCTCAAAACCCATATCACGAGCTATTTTTATCGCTGAATCTCTAGTTATTCCCGGAAGCTCGCTTCCACTGAGTGGCGGGGTAAATATTTTATCATATTTAATAATGAATATATTCATCGCCGAGCCTTCGGAAACAAAACCATCTTTATCGAGTGCTATACCATCAACGTAACCGTTTATCATGGCTTCCATCTTGATAAGCTGCGAGTTCATGTAATTGGCGCAAGACTTGGCCATTCCGGGAAAAGTGTTCGGTGCTATTCGCGTCCATGTGCTGACCTGCACATCAACTCCGCGTTCGATAGCCGACTCACCGAGGTAAGCGCCCCATTCCCACACCGCTATTGCAATATGAGGTCTGCATTTAAAAGGATTGACTCCGAGAGCCTCATCTCCACGGAAAATAAGCGGGCGAATATAACAATTAGTCAGACCGTTTTCTCGTATGGTGCCCAATGTTGCTTTGCTAATATCCTCGATACTATAATTCAGAAACATCTCCTCAGGAAACATCTTGCTTCCATCAGATTTAATGGGATTACACTCGGCCATCATACGATATATCTTGGCCGAATCGAGAAGCCTTCTGCTATGGTCATTCAAACGGAAAACCGCCGAACCTTTGCTTGTGTTATAGCAACGCTCCCCCTCGAAAACCCCAGTTCCATAATGAATAACATGGGATAAAATGTGAATTTTTGCATCGGCGAAATCCACGAAATTGCCGTCAAACCATATCTTTTTGCATCCTGGAAAAGCCATAATCACTCCTTAATTGATAAATATAAGTTCGTAACAACTGTATTATACTAATGTATTTTAGATAAGGTCTTTTATCAAGCGAAAAAGGCGTTTTCTTATTGGCTGCTTTTTTTAAATAAACAATATTTACTGCAGTTCCTTCTTCCACTTTTAAAAAAGCTATTTCAACCGAAGACTTGAATAGGCATTTTCGCAAATAAAAAAAGCCAGCAAAAGCTGGCTTTTCAATAAACGCTATATCTAAGCCTATTCCGCGACAATGGCATCGACAGGGCAAACTTCGGTGCAAGCACCGCAATCTGTGCAGAGTTCGGGATTGATCACATATGTGTCTTCACCCTCGGAGATAGCATCTACGGGGCATTCGGCTTCGCAGGAACCACAAGATATGCATTCTTCAGTAATTCTGTGCGGCATAATTCCTCCTAAATTTATTAATATTCATCAAACAGCTTCTGAAAAAGCGAACAAAGGATAAATTTGATAAAGGGTATTGTCAAGTTATAATTCTAAAAAATGCGAGGTTCCTCAAACCCTCGAATTTCAATAGCTCGCGCTTAAGTTCAATCCCACCTGCATACCCACCTAAACCATATAAAGATAAAATCCTATGACATGGAACAAGGATTGGAATGGGATTAGAGTTTAGGGCGCGTCCCACAGCGCGAAAGGCCCGAGGATTGCCGATACTCTCGGCAATATCGCTATACGAAGCAGCATGGCCTTTTGGGATAAACCATGTTTTCTTCCAAACTTCTCTTTGGAAGGCTGTTCCCCATAAAAAAACCGGTTTCAGTTCGGGCAAAAAGGAAGCAGTATTAAAATAATTTCCAAATGATTTAGGTATATCTTCGTCGGGTGAACCCGTCCTTGAGTTACTCAAATATGTTTCGATATTAGTCTGAAGTTTCTTGCAACATTTATTATCGAGAATCACAACATAAACCTCGTGACCATTTCCATAAACAGTTATATTAGCAAGTGCCGTTTCTATACGATAGATGTTGCATTCAATATTCTTCATCGATTTGCAATGGTATTACATATGCCAATTATTGTGAGAGTATAGTAATTAATTCTAAAATCCTAAATTTCTATTTTAATAGCAAATAGGCTCTTATAAATTCATCGAGATCACCATCGAGAACAGCGCGTGTATTCGATGTCTCTGCACCAGTTCGGAGGTCTTTAACCATATTATACGGGTGAAGGACATAGCTTCTTATCTGGCTACCCCATTCTATCCTCTTCTTTTTCGATTCGACCTCGGCGCGTTCTTCGGCAAGTTCTTCCTCCTGTTTTTGTTTAAGTCTCGCGCGCAAAACGCTCAGTGCTCGGGCTTTATTCTTGTGCTGACTCCGTTCCGATTGACACTGCACAACTACCCCTGTTGGAATATGAGTTATTCTAACGGCGGAGTCAGTCTTGTTAACATGCTGTCCGCCGTGACCACTCGATCGATACGTATCGATGCGAAGATCTTCTTCTTGAATCTCAATTATATCTAGTTCCTCAACTTGAGGATAAACAAACACACTCGCGAAACTTGTATGTCTTCTGTGGTTCGAGTCGAACGGGGAAAGACGCACCAAACGATGAATACCTATCTCGGCCTTGAGATAACCATAAGCATAGGCACCGTCAGCCTCGACAGTAGCGGATTTAATCCCAGCTTCATCGGCTGGTTCTATTTCGAGTATTTCGGTCCTATAGCCCGAATTCTCACACCATCGAAGATACATACGAAGTAGCATCTCTGCCCAGTCACAGGCTTCGGTGCCTCCTGCGCCAGAGTGAATATCGAAAAAGCAACCGCTTTTATCATTCGGCTCCGAAAGCATCTGTTCAAGCTCGAAATGTGAAAGGTCTTTCGATAAACGCGCAGCTTCATCCATGAGGATAGTATATTCCTCATCTTCTGGTGAATAAAGTTCAATCAATTCTACTAGATCACTAAATTTATCCTCGAAGGATTTCCATAAAAAAAGACGGTCCTCGAGTTCCTTCCGCTCTACCATGACTTTTTGAGCTGAAGCTTGATTATTCCAGAAATCGATAGCTTGCGCCGCTCGATCTATATGGGCTAATTTTTTCTCTATCGTAGGCGGGTCAAAGATACTCCCTAAGTTCGGCTATTCGCCCTTGGAGTTCCGCTATGTTTATTTTTTCTATTGCCATTGGTTCCTACTCTTTGGTAATTACACTCTTTCTCTCTGGACCAGTTGAAATCCAACCGACCTCGCAACCGGCTAATTGCTCGATGCGATTAATAAAATATTTTGCATTCTCTGGGAGGTCCTCAAATCGGTCGTAACTCGAGCATGGTTCGTCCCAGCCGTTAAGTTCCTCGTAAACCGGTTCGAGCTGTTCTAGCTCCTCGATTGTAGAGGGATATGAGCGGATGATCTTGCCGTTTAATTTGTAGGCACTACATATTTTAATTGTATCGAGCCCATTCAATATATCCATCTTTGTAAGGAACAACCTGTCCACTCCCCAACGCCTACAATTTGTGCCAAGCACGAAACCATCGAGCCAACCACAACGACGAGGCCTACCTGTAGTCGCACCGAATTCATCCCAATCGTTCTGACCGGTTCCGCGAAGTCTTTCTGCTTCTTCGCCTTGAATTTCTGTCGGCATAGGGCCGTTACCCACACGCGTAGTAAAGGCTTTTACCAGCCCAATTATAGTGTCTATCTGGCGTGGATCTATGCCAAGACCAGAAGCAACTCCTGATAATGAAGTGGAACTTGATGTAACAAAGGGATACGTTCCCCAGTCGATATCTAACATCGAACCCTGTGCGCCCTCTATCAAGACCTTCTTTCCCGATTTAAGCAAATCGTGAATAAACACTGAGACATCGCCGGTTATATTTCCCATAAATGATACTGTTTTCAACAGAGGTTGAATGATTTCATCCTCAGATGGTGGTTTTTCGCCCACAAAATCAAAAAATGGGCGGTAATAATCGATTAATTGTTGTGTCTTCGCAGAGAGACCTTTATTATAAACAATATCGCCCATGCGAATACCGAGTCGGGAATATTTATCTCTATATGTAGGTCCTATTCCACGAAGAGTTGTCCCAATATTGGATAGCCTTTCTTCGATAGCTTCTACTCTTTTATGCAAAGAAGTTACTAAATGTGCTCGCGAAGATATAAGTAACCGCCCTGTAGCGTCGATTCCACGCTCATGAAGTTGCTTTATTTCCTGCATCAAATTAGGTAAGTCGATAACCATTCCAGCACCTAAAAGCCCCGTTATACCATTCCTTAATATTCCCGAAGGCACCTGATGGAAAACAAATCTCTTTCCCTCGGCATAAACTGTGTGGCCAGCGTTTGCACCACCCTGATATCGCGCTACCGCATCGACATCCTGATCGAGAACATCAACTGCTTTTGCCTTGCCTTCATCACCCCAAAAAAGACCAAAGACCAGACGACATTTGCTTTCATTCAACATAAATTAACCTTTCGAATTCTAATTCGCTTTCGCCGATCTGCTAACAGCTTCCATTTCTCTCTAAGTCCAATATTATATTTTTCACTTTGGTGATATACGCAAAGCCAAATGCCAGATTGAGAAGACTGGCAACATGCATCTGCTCGCAAACCGAGCCAGTGCCATCAGCTGGGAAAAATACTCGATAATCACGATAATAAGCATCACGTGCCGTGGATTCACAACACATATTGGTCATGATGCCGGATATCACTAAATCCTCTATCTTTAAACACCGGAGAATGGTCTCTAAATCTGTGTTGTAAAACGAGGAATATCTGTGCTTATAGATAACCTTCTCGTTACCAATCGGCGCAATATCTTTGTGTATTTTGCTTTCAGAGCTTCCCTCAAGACATCGACCTTCCCACCACCACGACATAATACCGAGATCTATCTCTTCAGGATGATGAACATGTTTAGTGAAAATTACAGGTCTTCCTGCAGAACGAAAGGCCTCAATAAGCCTCTTTAGATTTGGAATTATTGCCGAACCACCGCAGGTATACGTCGGAGAAGCCTCGTCCAAAAAAAAATCCTGCATATCCACAACCAGAAGAGCACTCGCCGACGTATTTAATTGCATCTTATGCAAATTATACGGGCGGATACGCTCCAACCACCCATTCGATTTCGTTTCAAGATTCTCTGCCGTAACATAATTTTGCACTATAAACCTCCCAAAAGGAAACAGAGAGTAATATATGGCTGGGTTTACGCAAGTCAAGAAAAATACAATAAACCACTTCGGAGATTAATCTTCATCAAATTATACCTATTAAAATGCACCCCTTTTAAAAAACCCATGAAAGCAAAGAAGCTGGCGCGGGCGGCGGCGCGCTATTTGCCGCCTGCAAATAGCGCGACATCCGTGAAGGGTAGATGGGATTTTTGCGCGAAATAAATCAAGATAAAACTACGAAATAAACGCAATAGCAAAAATCGTGATAGCGCTATAACTGAGTAAAAACAGAATTAGCCCAGCCGGTATCTGCGCTTCTAATTGCAATCTTACAATGCCAACAAAAATCCCGCAAAGGCTTAATTATTTCTTTTGAATAACCTCTTTGCCGATTCATTAGCCCTAGAAATAATCTCTTTCTCGTCAATATTCGCTATCTTTCCATTTTTAACAACGACTTGTCCATCGACAACAGTATATTTTGCTGTATGATCAAAACCAGAGAAAACAAGCGCCGCCAAAGGATCTGATAATCCACCGGCATATCCAATACTATCGAGATTAAAAACAGCTATATCCGCACCCATACCAGCCTGTAAAGAGCCAAGATTCGAATAACCGAGAAGCTTTGCGCCTCCATGCGAAGCCATAGATAAAACCTCACGAGCCGAAAGCGAGGAAGATCCGTATTTCACACGCTGAAGCAACATAGCATTGCGCACTTCACCAAGCATGTCTGATGAATCGTTTGAAGCCGAGCCATCTACACCGAGACCAAGACGAATCCCTGTATCGAGCATCTCGCGAATCCTCGCTATTCCAGACCCAAGGCGCATATTCGACGTCGGACAGTGACAAACTCCCGTGCCGGTTTCCGCGAGTAACTCCAGTTCCATATCATTGAAATAGATACCATGAGCAAAATAAACATCCTCTCCCAACCAGTTCCATTTTTCCATAAGTTCCAATGGTCGCTTACCATATTTTTCTAGACAAAAATCCTCCTCGTCCATCGTCTCACCAAGGTGTGTATGTAGGATGACCGACCTATCTCGTGCGAGAGATGCCGTCTCAATCATAAGCGAAGGATCGACTGAAAAAGGGCTACATGGAGCAAGAGCAATTTTATGCATCGAGAGCGGCGATGAATCGTGAAATCTGTCTATTACGCGCTCCATATCGCAGACTACATCTTCCGTCGATTGCACGACGTTATCTGGTGGAAGTCCTCCATCCGCCTCGCCAAGCGTCATAGAACCACGCGTTGGGCTAAAACGAATTCCAAGCCTATCCGCAGCCTCGAACTGAAGCTCCATTATATCGCCTTTAAACTCACGCGGATAGAGATACATGTGATCCGAACTCAATGTGCAACCGGTTTTAAGAAGTTCGGCGCAAGCAAGAAGCGTAGAGTTAAAAACAGCATCGGCATCGAGCTTGGCCCAAATGGGATAAAGATATTTAAGCCAATCAAAAAGTTTAGCATCTTGAGCACCCGGAAGATTGCGAGTTAGCGTCTGGTAAAAATGGTGATGACAATTAACGAGACCTGGAATTGCAACACATCCAGTGCAATCGATAACATCCGTCAACTCGGTATCGAACGAAATATCCTTGCCTATTTTCGATATAATATTCCCATCGATTAAAATATCGGCATTCGCTATCTCACTCCCCTTCTCATCGAAAGTTGCCACAAGCATACAATTTCTTAAAATGAGCATATCTCAATCCTTTAATTCGAGTTAATAAAATCTAAATTAGATTCTGTTGATGTCAAGTATTAGAACGCCTTGAGATTTATAATCTCCTTTCCAAATTATTAAATCTTTAGAGGAACAATTTAAAAATTCTATATCTCACCCAAAATTTTATGAGATTTGAACCCCCGATTAATATAATAAATTATATAAGGAATCACATTATCTTAATAAGCCAAGTTTCATGAAAATATTTGTTAGCCAATTCAGAAACTTAATCTATATAAACTGTCTGGCTTGACAATTGCTGTTTAAAATTTAAAATAGTATAAAAATGGAGGGAACATGAAAAAAGCACTATTATTATGTATTTTTTCAGCGGCAATAGCTTTTGGCGAAATTGCTGTTACTATTTATAGCGATGGATTCGCTCTCGTAAAGGAACAAAGAAAACTCGATTTTAAAAAAGGCACTACTGAATACAATTATTCCCCGGTTCCTTCGCAGATTACACCTCAAACAGTCCATTTTGCCGGTGATGGAATAGCCGTTCTAGAACAGAATTATGAATACGATATAGTTAGCACGGACAGGCTTCTCCAGAAAAACCTCGATAAAAATATTCGTATCGACCTTGCCGACGGTGGAGAAAGTGTCACCGGAATATTGCTATCGGCTACATCCAATTCGATATTAGTGGATGTTAAAGGTGTTCTATCTTCATACCGTTTGGAGAAAATCGTTAATGTAGCCTTTCTCGAAAGGCCGGAAAAACTCTTTACTCGCCCTACGCTGGTCTGGATGCTTAATTCGGAAAACGATGGCAAGAAGGACACCGAGCTTTCATATATGACAGGGGGCTTGGATTGGGAAGCCGCATATGTTGCCAATGTTGACAAGGACGATAAACACCTTTCGCTCGATGGATGGGTAACTATTCGAAATAACTCCGGAATGACCTTCGATAATGCCAAACTTAAACTCGTTGCCGGAGAAGTCCATCGAGTCCAAAACAAGCCGGCCCCAAGGTCGGCAAAGGCTGGCGGGATAATGATGATGGACGAGGCTATGCCTGTGGGCTTTGAAGAGGAATCTTTCTTCGAATATCATCTCTACACACTTCCAAGACCAGCTACAGTGGCCGACAGACAAGAAAAACAACTTACTCTTTTTCCCAGCGCAAATACCGAAGTTAAAAAAATCTTTGTCTATGAAGCAAGCAGATCCAACGATGTTCGGGTAGAACTCGAATTCGAGAATTCCAAGGAAAAGGGCTTGGGAATGGCCCTTCCAGAAGGAATAATTCGTGTTTATAAGGAAGATAAATCCGGCGCACCTCAATTTGTGGGCGAGGATAGAATCGAACACACTCCCAAGGATGAAGAAATTAGGATCTATCTTGGCAATGCCTTCGATATCGTAGCCGAGAGAACAACTAAGGACTACAAAAGGATCTCAAATAGAATCTATGAGGAGAACTTTGAGGTTAAAATACGAAATCACAAAGAAGAAACCGTGATTGTAACAGTCGTAGAAAAGTTCTGGGGCGACTGGTTCATTAAAACTGAAAACATAAAGGGCAAACAGAAAGATGCTCGAACTAACGAATGGGAAATAACCATCCCGAAAGATGGAGAAACAGTACTCACATACACAATAAGGCACAAATAATAGAATAGGGTTAAATTATGTTTGGTTTAAATTGGGACGAAATTTTAGATAGCGTTATTCTGCTAGGCGGTCGATGGCTTCTATCGAGCGGGCTCAGGATATTACTTTACGTAATTGGTGCCGTGATAATTATCAAGTTGCTTAGAAAGATCGGAAACGTGGTTATCACCAAGTTCCAGGATGACGATCCGACGACGATGAACGACCAGGAAAGAAGAGCCGAAACCCTCGTCACCGTGATGAATATCACTACCAAGGTTTTCGTTTGGAGCATAGTTTTCTTCATGATACTTCGGGAAATCGGCGCGAACATAACGCCGCTGCTCACCGGCGCGGGTGTAGTCGGTCTTGCCATCGGTTTTGGCGCGCAGAACATCGTTCGGGATTTTTTCAACGGTTTTTTGATTTTGCTCGAAAACCAATATCGCGTCGGCGATTTCGTGAAAATAGCCGAAAGGTCGGGCGGGGTCGAAAGCATTACCTTGCGCACGACCTCTATTCGAGACCTCGAGGGGATTCTCCATATAATTCCAAACGGCGAGATTAGGGCGGTCGATAACTACACATTCGCGGTTAGCAAAAGCGTTGTCGATGTGGGAATCAGTTATAATTCCAGCGTCGATTTAGCCATGGAAGTGCTCGAGTCGATTGGAAAGGAACTGCCAGAGCTTCCAGAAATAGGCCGCTTCGTCAGAGATTTCGCTATTCTCGGAGTCCAGAATCTCGGGGATAGCTCCGTCGATATACGCGTTTTGATCACGACGGATCCATCGCAGCAGTGGGCAATCGGCAGAAAATTTAAATATCTTGTGAAGAAGCGTTTCGACGAGGCCGGAATCGAGATACCATACCCCCATCAAACCGTTTATATGAGAACCGAAAACGATAATAAACCCGTACTCTCCATCGAATCCGAAAACAAAAATTAATCAACGAGGAGAATAGTCACATGTCAGAAAAACTTAAAGTCCTGCTTATCGCGGCGGAAGCCTATCCCTTTGCGAAAGTTGGCGGTTTGGCCGATGTTGCCGGCAGCCTCCCAAAACCACTTAAGAATAAGGGAATCGACATCCGCGTCATGATCCCCCTTTACGATAAAATTGATACTAAAGAATTCTCTATAGAATATTCGGGTGTTCAATTCGATGTCCCGATGGCTGATAAGACCTTTTCGGCCAAACTTTACTGTGGGAAATTTCCCGGGGACGATATACCCGTTTATTTTATCGAGTGCCCGGAGTATTTCGGGAGACCGGGTATTTATACCGATCCCGACACCGGCAAGGCCTATGCCGATGATGGCGAGCGCTTCGTTTTCTTCTCGAAATCTGTGCCATTGGCTATTCAAGCTCTGGGCTGGACACCCGATGTAATCCATGCCAATGATTATCAGACTGGCTTGATCCCAGCAATTTATAAAATTCTGGAGCCTAAATCGGAAATGGCTTTTCTCTTCAGCATCCATAATCTCGCATATCAAGGTAGATTTCAACCGGAAATACTCGACCTAATCGGTTTTGGGAAAGAACAATTTTACCCGACAGGACCGTTTGAATTCTTCGGAAAAGTCAATCTCATGAAACTTGGTATATTTTATAGCGAAATAATAAACACTGTATCACCAACCTACGCCCAAGAAATTCAATCCAGCGCCGAATTCGGTCATGGCCTGGAAGGCATACTGAGCTCAAAAAGCGACCACCTTTATGGGGTTTTAAACGGTATCGACCAAACAGTATGGAATCCAAAAAACGATAGACATATTCCATATAAATTCAACTCGGATGATCTATCGGGTAAGCGAATGAACAAAGCGGCATTGCTCAAAGAACTCGGTCTTCCTGAAAATAGAATTAACAAACCACTTATTGCGACAATAAGTCGCCTTGCCGACCAAAAAGGTTTCGACTTGCTAATACCGATTATGCATGATATCGTTTCCAAAGATGCAACCTTTGTCCTTTTGGGAACCGGGCAAAAAGAATATGAGAAGGCTTTTAGAGAACTCGGCGAAAAGTATCCGGAAAGCGTCGCCGCAGTTATTAGCTTCAAAGGGGATCTTGCACACCGCATCGAGGCTAGTGCAGATATGTTCCTTATGCCTAGCAAATATGAACCTTGCGGATTGAATCAAATGTATTCGATGGCTTACGGAACTATCCCCATCGTGCGCAAAACAGGAGGCCTTGCCGATACTGTTACACAAGCCGATTTGGCCACTGATAGCGGAACAGGCTTTGTTTTTGAAGAATATTCCAAAGAGGCATTCCTCGGGGCAATATCCCTCGCCCTGAAAGCCTTTGATGATGAGCGCGCTTGGCGTAAACTTCAGCAGAGAGCTATGAGCTTCGATTCTTCTTGGGAAAACTCAGCGGAAAAATATATTGAATTATATAAACAAGCCATAGCTTTAGCTCGTAAGTCGGATTAAAATACATTCCTTTTTCCGGATGGTTCCCAAATGAAATGTGTGATTCTAGCCGGCGGTTTCGGAACTCGCCTCAGGCCATTAACATTTAGACTTCCAAAACCTATGGTGCCGCTTCTTGGAAGGCCTATGATGGAACATGTCGTCGATCGCATCCGTGAAGCTGGCATTACCGAAGTGATCTCCTTGCTTTATTTTGAACCAGAGATCATTAGTAAGCATTTCGGCGACGGAAGCCACCTCGGCGTAAACATGAATTATGTTCTCTCGCAGGCTGACTGGGGGACTGCCGGTGCGGTGAAAAATGCCGCCGGTCAAATAGACGATACCTTCCTCGTAATGTCCGGCGATGTTCTCACCGACTTCGATTTACGCTCAGCTCTTGCATTTCACAAAGAAAAGGGAGCTTCCGCCACAATCGTTCTCACGCAGGTTAAGAAACCACTTGCTTATGGCATTGTAATTACTGATCCAAAAAGCGGGAAAATAGAGCGCTTCCTTGAAAAACCTGCATGGGGTCAAGTTTTCTCTGATACAGTGAATACCGGTATATATATTTTGGAACCGCATATTCTCAATTATATTCCTCAAAACGAAGAATTCGATTTTTCAAAAAACCTTTTCCCTTTACTTATGGCGAAAGGTGAGCCTTTGTTTGGGTTTGTCGCCGAAGGGTATTGGCGTGATGTTGGAGACCTCCGAGAATACCGTAGAGCAAATGAAGACGGTCTCGAAGGCAATATCAAACTCGGGATACCCGGTAAAGTAACCGATTTCGACGGTGCCGAGGTATATGTTGGCGAAGACGTAATTATCGAGAAAGGCGCTACATTTCAAGGAAAAGTTCTTCTTGGAAACAGATGCAAAATAGGTTCCGGAGCAAGCATTCAAAATAGCGTTATCGGCGCTGGGTGTTCAGTGGGCAGGAGAGCCATTTTGCGTGGGGCTGTTATCTGGGAAAACACACAATTGGGTGATAAAACAATGGTCGAACATGCCATAATCGCCAACAATGTGGAAATCAAGGACGGTGTGACAATATACGATCACGCAGTCGTTTCGGAGGGCTGTATTATAGGTAACGGCGCTTCGATAAGAGCAGCTGTAAAGATATGGCCGAGGAAAGAGATTGCACCTAATAGCGTAGTTACAGAAACTTTAGTTCACGGTGATAGAACCGGCGGCGAACTTTTCGCTGGAAGCAGGGTATCGGGTGTTATAAATTCTGAAATATCGCCAGAGTTCGCAGCCAAATTCGGCGCAGCTTTTGGAGCTAATCTTAAGGGCAAAGGCATTGTTCTCGTTAGTAGAGATGGCGACAGAGCAAGCCAAATAACCGAAAGGGCGCTTTTCTGCGGTGTGATGTCTTCAGGTGTCGATGTCGAGGACCTTGGAATCGCTCCAATTCCAGTTGCAAGGTGGCTATTATCGAGGAAACCCCGCTCGGCAGGGGTGCATATTAGAAAGTCGCCGCGTGATCGCAATGGCCAAGATTTGATCTTTTTCAACGGCAACGGAACCGACCTATCCATTGCCCAAACAAGATCGATCGAGAGACTTTTCGATAGAGAAGATTTTCCTCGCGCCTCTTATGATTCACTCGGAACCCTCGAACGCCCGACTGAAAGCCTTAACGATTATAAGAATGCGCTTATCAAAGCTGTCGATTCTGAAATTATCAGAAAAAGGAAATTCAAGGTCGTCGTGGACTGCTCTCATGGTGGAACCGCAAGCGTTTTACCAGATGTTCTCTCGAATATAGGTATCGATTCGATAAATGTTAACGCCGTGGTAGAACCAAACCGCATCACAAAGACAAGAAAACAAAGAGATGCTGACCAAAAAAGATTGGCAGTCATAGCCAGAAGCCTCGAAGCAGATGCGGGATTCATGCTCGATCCTTCCGGCGAAACACTGCATCTGGTTGACCATACAGGTAGATTCCTTGACGAAGATGCTGCTTTATGCGTCGTCACAGATCTTTTTATTCGAGTGGAAAAACCCAAAATCATTTCCGTGCCTATCTCCGCGACCATGGGAGTTAATCGGCTTACTCGCGAAGCTGGCATCAAGCTTAGATACACATGTAACAACCATTTATCGATGATGGAATCAGCTCTTACAGGCGAAAACGATTTTATCGGTGGCACAAAGGGAGGGTTCATTTTCCCGAGGTGGCTTTTCGCCTCAGATGCTATGTTCGCTGTATTGAAAATACTCGAGATGATGGCTAAATCAGAACTTAGATTATCTGACCTAGTCGATGAATTGCCAGATTATACGAGATCTCAAAGAAAGGTTAAATGCCCCTTCGAAAAAATGGGCATGGTAATGAGGCGGCTTATAGAAGAAACTAACGACTGCCCAAGAGATATTATCGACGGTGTTCGCATTTACACACAGGATTCGTGGGTTCTGATAATACCAGATTCAGAGCATCCCGTTTTTCACTTAATAGCTGAAGCCAAGAAACTTAAAAAGCTAAATACCGTTCTCGATGATTCCGAAGATATGCTCCTTAAGTTGATTTCTTAAATTTATTCAACTTTCTCGTGAATAAGTCGCGGCTTTCGAACAACCTCTTCAGAGATTGTGTAGGCTTTTACAAACCGCACTGCCGCTATATTAGCGCTCTCGGAGTCAGTTGCGTAAACCTCAGCAAACGGTTTGCCTTCCTCGACTTTATCATTTATTTCCTTAAAAACCTTGAACCCAACGCTTTGATTTATCTTATCTTCCTTTCGAAGTCTCCCAGCGCCAAGATTAACTCCGGCCATACCAACCTCACGAGTGTTGACAGATTTTATATATCCAGTTTTCGGAGCAACGATTGATTTTATAACAGAAGCCCTTGGAAAAATCGAAATATCATCAGCAACGCGTGGGTTTCCAGATTGAGCTTCGACCATTTCAGCAAATTTAACCAGCACCGATCCGTCTGAGAGCTTCTTATTGGCCAAATCGAGACCTTCATCGACAGAACTAACAATCCCTGAAAACATGAGCATTTCGGCTGCTAACCTGCAAGTCAAATATTCGAGCCTTGGAAGATCTATTTCCCTGCGCATAAGGAGAATACATTCCTCGACTTCGAGCGCATTGCCTATAGCCGATCCGAGCGGTTGAGACATATCTGTAACAAGAGCCTTGACTTTCTGTCCATGCGATTTTCCAATAGCAATCAGCATTTTAGCAAGCGCACGCGCTCTGTCAATAGTATCCATGAACGCTCCCGAACCGGTCTTGAGGTCAATTACCAGACCCTCTGCTCCCTCAGCTATCTTTTTGCTCATAATCGAAGCTGAAATCAGCGGGATAGATTCGACAGTAGCGGTAACATCGCGAAGAGCATATATCTTGCCATCGGCGGGTGCTAGCTCTGGACTTTGGCGGGTTATTGCGCAGCCGATATTCTTAACTTGTAATTTAAATTCCTCGATAGACAGATTTGTTGTAAAACCGGGGATTGATTCGAGTTTGTCAAGTGTTCCGCCCGTGTGACCAAGGCCACGGCCTGAAAGCATAGGAACATAACCACCGCACGCTGCAACCATCGGTGCTAGAATAAGACTAACCTTATCACCGACTCCGCCGATCGAGTGTTTATCGACAGTAACGGCTCCCAAATCCGACCAATCTATGGTATAACCGCTTCTAATATAAGCTTCGGTTAAGGCCGAGGCCTCTACATCACTCATGCCATTGAGATAAACAGCCATCAGAAAAGCCGACATTTGGTAATCGGCAATATTACCTTTAACAAAACTAAGAACAAACGCCTCGATCTCTTCAGGGTCGAGGCGTTGTCCATCGCGTTTAGCGCGAATGAATTCAGATGGATTCATGGCTTTCTATTTGTATAGATGCACAAAAGATATTCTTCCGTTGCCGAGAGGACCTGGAGACGAAACCGCATAAAGCCCCCCTTTTTTACCATAAAACTTAGGAATAAACGATACTATAGTTCCGCATTGAGCATCGGCAGAGCTTCCGTTGATATGAAAATCATTGACTGTGTCAAATTTATCACTGCCTTGAAATACCTCCACTCTTCCAGAGCGGTAATCGCCAATATCGGCAAATGGTGTCCCAATTAGAACATCAGAGAATTTATCTCCATTTACACTTCCAGAGCAAATATCATAGCCATAAAGATCTTTTGGATTTTGGCCATAAATAGTAGCTATAGGATCGCGAATAACCGGCCCGCCGGCGTAAATATATGCAACACCCTCTGTATTGGGACCATCACCCGGAGCACCTATCGCTATATCCGGAGTGCCATCACCATTGACATCGCCGGCGGAGGCTAAAGCAAAGCCAAAATTGGCTTGCGGACGCTTCCCATCAACTGTCTGCCATGGTTTAACGCTGATTATTGATCCACCCTGATAAAAATAAACCTTACCAGAGTTTCTTTGGCCAGCGGCATTGTGATAATAGGAACTAACTGCAAAATCAGATACCCCATCTCCGCTGACATCGCCGAGTATGGCTATTCTTTCACCGAAGCTATCGCCTGAAGATTCACCTTCAATAACAACCGCCGGTGTAGTGAGGTTATTACCACCAAGGAACACATAAACAACGCCAGAGTAGTTTTTGCCACCGTAACTCGCACCGACTAAAAGATCAGGAACATTATCCCCATTGAGGTCCTCGCCACCGGCGAGGCTTGTTCCAAACCAGTCGTTATATCTCTCGCCCATGAGTGTTATATCCGGAACCGTGTCGAACTGCTTGCCACCAAAATAAATATAGACTTTACCTGCATCGATTCCGCTATCGTCATTTTTGGAAGCTCCAACTGCAAAATCATCGATGCCGTCCCCGTTAATATCGCCGCAGGCACTTATTGCTGTGCCGAATCGGTCGCCAGCTTTATCTCCTACCAGATCGAATGCGGCCTTTGTGGGATCATTTCCGCCAAGATATATTGATACTTGACCTTTGAAATCAGACACTTGATAGCTTCCGGGGGCGCCAATTGCCAGATCGGTATAGCCATCGCCATTAATATCGCCGATTGACGCAATGGTCATACCATAGCGATCTCCAGCAATTTTACCCTGGAGGTTAGAAACAAAATTGAGACCTTTAACCCCAAAAGCGGCTAAAGTCAAGCCCAATAGGCAGATGACCACGAAACCAAAACGACGGTTCATAAGAGGACTCCTGTAAATTAATGCATACTCAATGCTCAATAAATATCTTAATAACAACTCATTTTAAGGCGTATTTACTCTCAAGTCAAGAGGTTTTTGTGTTTGTTGAGAAAGCACCGTAAAATATGGGTTTCCGTTTCTTGCTTATAGGTAAGACCGTGGTTGGAACATCAGTGGACAAACAAAAGGCGGGTAAAGACTAAAAGGCATTACACGAAGGCGTTAGGAAAACACCGATTGCCTGCTCCTCTGCCATTTCGAACCGAAGGGAAAAATCTCCTTCATTGCCGTCGGTTTAAACCAACGGCAATGAAATCGGACATTTTGGAACCGGTGCTTGACTATTAACCTTTATTATATAGTTTAGTAATCTCAAAGGTTTTACCATGGAAAATAGTAAGAAAGAAATAAGACAGAACGCCCTACACCACGCTCTCGAGGTGCTCGAATTCCCGCGTCTGAAGAAATTGGTCGCGGAGTTTTGCGATTCCTCGATGGGCAAGGAGCAGGCATTTGCGATAGAGCCGCTCGAAGATGTCCCACAAATCCGCAACCGCCTGGAACTTATTGGTGAAATTGAAGCGGTTTTAGCTGAATCGGGTCAGCCCGACCTGACCGGTCTCTCTGACCAACGACATGCTATTGTCACTGCTCAAAAACAAGGAATTCTGGCGCCCGAAGAGATATGGGCTATTGGCCAAATCATTACAATTGGCAACCGCCTCACTCTCTTCTGTAGAAGCGGATGCAATAATACGCCGATACTGTCCGATGTTCTTTCGGCAATCGAGGAAATTCCGGGGTTGGACAGTAAAATCGCGAATTATATTTTACCATCAGGTCAGATCGACGAAAACGCAACACCGCTTCTAACTGATTTGAGAAAGCGAAGGGCTATCGTTCACGAAAGACTCAAAAACAAACTCGAAAGCTACCTTACTAATAAGAAATATTCGAAGTTCCTTCAGGATGAACTCATTACACTGAAAAACGGACGCTTCGTCCTTCCTGTAAAAATAGAAAGCAAACAAGAAGTCGCTGGAGTTATCCACGACAGATCTTCTAGCGGAGCGACGCTATTTATCGAACCACTTCCTGTGGTTGAGATGAACAACGAGCTACGCGAGCTCGAACTTGCGGAAAAAGCGGAACTCGAGAGAATTCTCAGGATGCTGACAGAGATGATAGGCGCTCATTCTGAAGCTCTAATGTCCAATTTAACAATATTCAGTAAGTTGGATTTTCTTGTTGGCTGCGCACGATGGTCAAAAAAATTCTCCTGCATTAAACCCGATTATGGTGTCGAGCGTAACCTCGTTTTGGTCGCCGCTAGGCATCCTTTTCTTGTCTTAGAGTTAGAGAAAGAAGCCCTTTCCAAGATAGTGCCTTTAGATGTCGAACTAACCCGCGATAAACGCGCACTGATTGTCACCGGCCCTAACATGGGTGGTAAAACTGTCGCTTTAAAAACTATCGGATTGCTTTCGGCAATAGCCCGTTCAGGCTTGCCAATTCCAGCCTCCCATGGAACAAAGATACCGCATTTTTCATCTATCTTTGCAGACATTGGTGATGAGCAATCTATAGATGACTCTCTTTCAAGCTTTGCAGCACACGTTTTGCGCTGGAAAGAGGCTGCTCTTGCTGCAGATGACCGCTCTTTAGTCCTTATCGACGAGATCGGAAGCGCCACTGACCCAGAAGAAGGAACTCCTCTTTCTCGCGCTATACTCGAAGAACTCATTAAACGCAAGAGCTATATCATCGCTACAACACATTTGGGAGGCCTCAAGGCCCTTGCTACTGCAACAGAGGGAGTCACGAATGGCGCGATGGAATTCGACGAGCACAAACTCGAACCGACTTATACCCTCAAAACAGGGGCCCCCGGGCGTTCCTGGGCGTTTCAGATAGCACGTCGACTGGGATTTCCATCGGAAATTCTACAAAAGGGTGAAAACTACATCGCTAAAGGGGGATCGCAAGTAGATACTCTAATCTCCGACCTAAAAAACAAAACCGATAATGCGGAGGAGCTTCGCCGGCAAGCACAAAAGGAGCTTGCCCAGCTTAAATCTGACAGGGAAACTCTAAACGCACTGATTCAAACTACCAAAAAAAAAGCCGCTCAAGTGGAAGAACTTCGACGGCGCTACGATGACGACCGCCTCGAACTGCTCGAAAGAGAGCTTTCTGCCGAAAAAAGAAAACTCGATTTAGAATTAAGGGATTATAAAAAGCTTCAAGAAGCTACTGAATTTGCCAAACAACATGTTCGTAAAAAGATAAATGAGGTTAAACAGCACCAAAAAAAGCGCCGAGGCCCGCCAATCGAGGTTAAAAAGGACGATATGATCTGGCTTTATAGGCTAAAAAAACACGGCAAGGTCCTTCGCGAGACAGACAAGCACGGTTATATTCTGGTCGAGGTCGATGGCATTAAAGTCCGCGTTCATAGCAGTTCAGCCATGCCTCCAAAGGAAAAAAGCCAACCTCGATCATCGAAAAAAAACGGGGTTAAATACTCCCGACCGAATGTTCCTTCGGCAAAAGACCTTCGCGGCATGAATTTCGAGGAGGCCTGGAAGATAGTCGATTCGTGGCTTTCGGATGCCCTAGTTATTAGAATGCCTCGACTGGTTGTCATTCACGGTAAAGGAACAGGAGTTCTGAGGGAAAAACTTCGGAAAAAGTTAGATTCCGATAAAAGAATTTTGCGCTGGGAATATGCCGAAGCCAGCGAGGGCGGAGACGGCGCAACCATCGTTCATATTAAATTTGTTGACAAAAAAAAGGCACAGGAATTGCACTCTGAATAAACTATGTTATTTTGGGATCCAACATTTATTTTACTCATTCCCGCATTTATTTTAGCTGCGTGGGCTCAATCAAAGCTTTCACGCACCTATAAACGCTACTCGGAGGAAAAATCAGCTCGCGGAATCACTGGCGCGAACGCCGCCCGTGGGATTCTCGATTCCGAGGGATTATCCTCCGTCCAGATCGAAAAAGTAAGCGGCAATCTCACCGACCACTATGATCCAAGAAACCGAACCCTTCGCCTTTCTCAGGGAGTTTACTCATCTGATTCGATAGCCGCAATCGGAATTGCCGCTCATGAGGTTGGTCACGCTATTCAGCATAAAAACGCTTATGCTCCACTTTCTATACGCAATGCAATTGTGCCAGTAGTTAATTTCGGGAGTTTCCTCGCGTGGCCCCTTTTCATCATAGGCTTTCTTCTTAGAACTCCTGTTCTAATACAGATCGGTATAGCGCTATTCTCGGGAGCAGTTATATTCCAACTCATCACTCTTCCAGTCGAATTCGATGCATCGAAAAGAGCATTAGCGCAACTTTCCGACGGGGGTTATCTCACGATGGAGGAAATTTCTGGAGCGCGGCGCGTTCTAACCGCCGCCGCACTTACCTATGTTGCTGCTGCAGCCATGGCAATAATACAACTTCTCAGAATGATATTACTTTCGCGTAGAAGATAATTTGCTTGAAAAGCCTTATCATTTGTCATTCTAGCAAAAGCAGAAATCCAAATAAGATATACTAAAACATCAATGGAATTATAATCAGAGAGTCTATTCATAAAGGAAAACCATGAAACCTCAACTCTTTGCGCTTATGACCGCCATCGCTTGGGGAGTGGGCGGATATTTCGAAAAAAAAGGCCTGCATCTCGGGAATCTATCTCCTTAGATGGGGATAACTATACGCACAGCAATCGCATTTATTATTCTCGGCGCGTTGAGCTTCCCCCAATGGAAAACAATCGGCCACGCCAGAAGCAAAGCCTTGCTATATATGGTAATCAGTGGAGGCGTTGTCGCTGGTGCAGTCGGGATGTTGTGTTTTTATCATGCAATTAAAGGCGCACCGCTCGGGCGTGTGATGCCTATTGCGTTTACTTCTCCATTATTCGGCTCTAATGGGACTGGCTTTCGGGGGAGAAACACTAACCTCTAAGGATGCTATCGGCATTCTTCTAACAGTAGGTGGAATAGCAATACTAACTTTATAAGCTATAGGTGATAAATCAATAACTGAAGCAATAAAAAAAACCGCTAAAGCGGTATTTTGGTGGCGGGGGAAGGATTTGAACCTTCGACCTTCGGGTTATGAGCCCGACGAGCTACCAGACTGCTCCACCCCGCGACGATGGCAATATTATATGAAGTGTTACTTTATTTGTCAAGGCAATTATTTTGGTGTCGTTTATGGTATCTCAAAGATGCTCAGATCAGGGTTACTTATCAATAATGCTATCGTTCTCAATCTACTATAAACGGGAATACTTATTTCCATTCTATTGAAAACAATAGGATTATCTTGCTTTCGAGTATCAAATACATTTGATAAACAAACACTTTTTTGAGGCTATAAAATAAAGTCCTTGCTAATTCAATCATACTATATTCCTTGACATTATAAAAAAAATTTGTATTTTACTATAAAAGTTAGGAGAGCTTAACACATGAAACTCGATAGACTCGACAACGGAGATTTTGCCAAAGTTCAGTGGGTAGGCGGATGGGGGCCTATACGCTCAAGACTTCTTGATATGGGATTTGTAAAAGGTGAGATAGTCGAAGTCATACGCAGAGCGCCTATAAACGGGCCTATCGAAGTTAGTGTTAAGGGAGCGTTTCTATCTCTTCGCCCCGAAGAAGCGCAATGGATAGATGTCTTTCCCCTATCAAACCATATGCATCATCGCCACTTCAGGGGACACCATGGCGTTGGGGGAAGACACCGCTTCTTCCATAGATTATTTGGATTTCAAAATGAAAACAGTGATGAAGTAGAATGAAGAATAATGGCGAGGGAAAAAACCTTCGAGTGGCAATTGCCGGTAATCCAAACTCAGGAAAAACATCCATAGATTATTTGGATTTCAAAATGAAAACGGTGATGAAGTAGAATGAAGAATAAT
>JAGLDC010000067.1 GCA_023145965.1 bacterium
TAATCCAAACTCAGGAAAAACATCCCTTTTTAACGCACTTACAGGTATGCGCCAACATGTTGGGAATTGGCCCGGCGTTACAGTCGAAAAAATCGTTGGTTATTCGCAATGGCATAACTCAAATATCGAATTTATAGACCTTCCCGGCACATACTCACTTTCGCCTTATAGTCCCGACGAAAAGGTAGCTCGTGATTTTCTTCTCTTCGAACGCCCCGATGCAGTGTGCATAGTAATTGATAGCATTAATCTTGAAAGAAGTCTATATCTCGTCGCGCAAATAGTCGAACTCGATCTACCCTTTGTCCTGGCACTTAATATGACGGATATCGCCGAGGCAAGAGGTATTAAAATCAATATCAAAAAACTTTCTGTTCTTATTAATGCACCCGTGGTCCCAACAATCGCTCGTAACTCTGTGGGTATAAATGACATTTTATCCCAAATCGTCAATATTGCTGGAAAAGACTACTGCCCGGTTCCTTTAAAATATGGCAAAGAAACCGAAAAAGCAATTCAGCAAGTAATCGAGTGTATTTCTCTCGCTCCCTCTCTGGCCAAAAAATGTCACACCGGACGTTTTATTTCAGCCATGTTGCTTGCAAACGACGTCGAGATAAATAATTTAATCTTTTCCGCTTCGAAAAATAGTAATACAAAAGAAAAAATTAATTCGATTGTAAAAAAACTCGAAGCACGCGAGGGTATCGATGGCGAAACTATTATCTCTAACACCCGGCATGGTTGGGCAAGTGGTATATATCATGAGGTTGTAAAAAAACCAACTCATCAAGAACCTACCGCAACAGATAAAATTGATAGTATTCTACTCAATCGGTATTTAGGTCTTCCAATTTTCGGCTTCATGATGTTCATCATGTTCGCATTGACTTTCGGTTTGGGGAAATACCCCTCCGAATGGATAGAACTCTTCTTTTCATTCCTTGGGAAGCTATTAAATAACGCTTTTACCGCTATCGGCGCACCCAGTATAATTAATTCGCTTCTTATCGATGGTATAATCGGCGGAGTAGGAGGAGTGCTAGTCTTCCTCCCAAATATAATTATCCTCTTCCTCATTGTCGCTATTCTCGAGGATACCGGCTACATGGCTCGCGCCGCTTTTCTGGTCGATAAAATCATGCATGGCATAGGATTACATGGAAAAAGCTTCATCCCTATCATCCTGGGATTTGGATGCACTGTCCCAGCTGTAATGGCAACTCGAACTCTTGAAAACCACGAGGATAGACTACTCACAATCTTAGTTTTACCTTTCGTTCTATGTAGCGCGCGAATACCAGTTTTCGTCCTCCTTTCGAGCGCTTTCTTTGAAAACTACGCCGGCCTTGTTATGTTTAGTATGTATTTTCTAAGCATCCTAGTGGCAATTACAACCGCAAAGGTCCTTAAGCTCCTTT
This sequence comes from bacterium, assembly GCA_023145965.1. Lineage (NCBI taxonomy): Bacteria > bacterium. The sequence goes on from JAGLDC010000067.1 coordinate 1,422, forward strand.
TCTTCCCCGGCCTATCCACTCCGTTCGTTATGGAGCTTCCTCCCTATCACATTCCAAGCCTCAGAGGAATACTAATTCATACATGGGAACGAGCATGGGCATTTATTCGCAAGGCTGGAACTGTTATCCTCGTTGGATCAATAATAATCTGGGCACTTGGATCGATGCCTCCAGGCACCGAATATGCAGGAGAATCCTCATGGGCAGCTGCTATCGGTAAATTGCTCGAACCTTTGGTTAGTCCATTTGGATCCGACTGGAGGGGTGCAGTCGCACTTCTTTTTGGTTTTGCAGCTAAAGAAATAGTCGTGTCAACACTCACAGTCCTTTCAAGTAGCGGCTCCGGTGTGATCGAAAATTCCATCCAAAATGTCTTCACACCACTATCAGCATATGCATTCATGGTATTCACTCTTATTTATACTCCATGTATAGCCACCGTAGCGGTGATTAAAAAGGAAACTCAAAGCTGGAAATGGACTGGATTCTCAGTGGGATTAGGACTAATTATAGCATGGATACTCGCGTTCACTGTCTATCAACTCGGATCCATTATGAATATGAGATAATAAAATGGAATTGATTCTACCAATACTAGCGCTAATTGTCGGATTGACCGTTCTTATAAAAAAAATAATTAACGACGCTAAAAATAAAAAATGCGCTAACTGCCCATTCGAAAAAACTTGCTCAAATAATATTGACAACGAAACCGAAGAAAATATGAAATAAAGGCTGGCGCGGGAAGGGGGTGCGGTTGTTAAGGGGGTTTTTGCTTCGAAAATGGTCTGGTCTTATCAAATTAAAGTAAACATAGCAAAAACCGTGACAGCCCGATAGCAATATCAAACCTCTTCGAGAGGAATAGGACAAATATTCTTCCTTCCACACTTAAGACACATGTCTCCACACCATATCATCTCAAAAAGTGAACCCGCTTTGTCGATAAATTGCCTTTCATCTGTTAAAAAACCAACCTCAAAATTCCTCCTATTCGAGGACTTTGCTCCAATTCCTGCACCGGTAAGATTAGCCGAACCAATATATAATAGCTTATCGTCAGCTAAAAAAGTTTTCTGATGCACCCTTGGGCAACGCCTCATGGCAAATCCCGCTGGCAAGGGTTTTTTCGCCATCCGATGAAGTAGATATTCCGAAGGCACAGCCGAATGCAGTATCCTTACCTGAATACCCCGGGATAGCCTCTGATGAAGAAAATCCAAAAGGTCTATCGAGCTTCTGCCTTTTATTATTCTTATAGCTTTAATATTTGCGGTTGCAATATCGAGTCGATCTTTCGCCTTAACCATTATACCCTCTACAACATGACTATAATGCTCTTCGGACTCGATATACTCAATCATGCTAATCTACTAAATAAAATTTTGTAGGCTTTGTATTAATCGGAGGATAAGTCTGAAGCACCCCAATAATGCTATACTGACCCATTAAAAGCTCAGCGTCAGTCGTTTTTGATAAGCCATCCCATGTTGACCTAAGAACCAATGAATCTCGAGGCGCAAGCTTGTTTCTGCTTATGATCTGAGCACACTTCTTGTCACCAAGAAAACTCCAGATTTCCCCTTTTTTGTTTGATAATAAAAAATCGAAACGGCAGGCATCAGGAAATATCAACTCCACAGAATCTGGCGAATCGTTTTTAACAACCATCATAAATTCAATTGGCGAACCGAGTGCATATGCCGAATCGCTTAAAGCGATTTTCACATCGATTGCCTTCTTTAAATCAGGTTGTTTAAGTGATTCTGACTGATTACTGCAGGAAAGAAAAACAATGGAAATCAAAACCATAACAACTATAAAATGAAAATCTACCCTTCGCAAAATTACCCCTCGAATTTACCCAAAATATCTACAAATTGAGCACTAGTCTGTGCGGTTAAAATCTCCTCACGGACTCTGGGATTATTCATTATCCTGGAAAGCTCGGACAAAATCCTAACATGCTCACCACAATCGTTCTTTGGTGAAACAAGAAGAAAAAATATCCTTGCCGGGCGATGATCTATTGAATCAAAATATACGCCTTTTTCGGATATACCAGCAACAATCTTTGGTATTGATATTTTATCTACCTTGGCATGAGGTATCGCCAACCCATAACCAACACCAGTGCTCATCATTTCTTCCCTCTCGAGAACGGAATCAAAAATCTCCGCGCTGGAATCTATGGAATAAACATCGCAAAGAAGTTGTGTGAGCTCCTCTATTATCGATATCTTATCGGAACTGGTGAGCGGGATTTTAACCGCTCTAGCTGGAAGTTTCTCGTTTAACATAAACCTCTTTGATAAATTAAAATCGCCTGTAAATTTAGACATACCCACTTCATATGTCAAGATAGGTTTATAAAATGTTAAATATAATCTCACATTCGGTGAGTTGACAAAATATAATATATCCTTATTTTTTACGAATATGAATAATCGGCTACTAGAAGTTTTAATTCTCGTTGCAGAAGCTCTGCAACAAAGCAATGACGCTAGTTTGGCGTTATCGGAACAAACCCGAAACGAGCTTATCGAAAAGGGTTTTACCAATGACGAAGTCCAAAATGCTATTCATTGGATCGGCGAAAGACTTCCATTAAATAAAGGGAAAAGAGCGATTAGAGTTCTATCAAATTTCGAGAGGATACATCTAACAACCAAAGGATCTGGTTTACTCCTCAAACTACGAAATCTTAACCTTCTCACAGATGAACATATCGAACTCATTATTGCACGAGCGCTTTTGCTCAACGAATTGCCTATCGATGCTGAAAGTGTAAGAAACATGGCATTCGTCCTTCTTTTTGATTTGAAAAACCATCACGACGGCTTTTCTATGTATGTCGATTCCGATAAAAATGACTTAGAAAATTAAGGCTCAATATTGAATTACTATTATCGCAAAAAGTATTTTAGACGCAATCCGTTATCACAGGGATCGGCAGTTAAAGGAATCGTTGCTATTACTGGAATTGTGTTTCTTCTTCAGATGATTGCTCCTCGGATAACATCGATATTTGCACTCAATCCCTCGCTTGTGCGAAGCGAATTCAAAATATATCAACTTATAACTTACATGTTTCTTCATGGAGGCTTTTTTCACATTTTTTTTAACCTTTTTATTCTTTATCTCTTTGGTCGCGAACTCGAAAGTATATGGGGATCGACTAAATTCCTTATTTATTACTTTTTTAGCGGGATCGGTGCTGGAATTATAACTGTTATGCTTTCAAATTATCCCGTTGTTGGCGCGAGTGGGGCTATTTACGGTTTACTCTTAGCCTATGGCCTCTCGTTTCCCAACCGCACCTTGCTTCTTTGGTTTATCATCCCACTTAAAGCTAAATATGCTGTTATTCTATTTGGGGCTATCGAATTCTTCGCCAGCATGGGTGGTGCAGGGGATGGAATAGCACACCTCACACATCTCGGAGGCATGCTGTTCGGTGGAATACTTCTAGCCTTATGGGGCCTGAAAACTACAAGAAAAGTTAAAAAACAAACTTCTTTCCTAGATGAACTAGGAGGCGGTGCCACCAGTCCGGGCAATGTAGATAGAATTCTCGATAAAGTCCTTCGCGAAGGACCCGAATCTCTTACTCAAGATGAAAAGGACATTTTAATCCGCGCGGGTAAGTTCTATAATCAAAAGCAAAATTAATTTACTATGAGCTCAAAGGTATATTTCATCGAGCAAAATGGTTCGCACTGTTCGATGGCAGAAAGACTGTATAGCTTTCTCGAACAACAAATAGATATGGACTGGATCGCGAAAGGACGCAAAATTGGGATAAAAGTCCATTGGGGAGAGCAAGGAAACGAAACATTTCTACCATCGGATTACGCAACATCTGTCGTTCGTTATTTAAAAAAGCGAGCGTGCTTGCCCTTCGTTTTCGATACAACCACCCTATATAAAGCCGCCAGGAACTCAGTTGTTGGGGCTTTAACAGTTGCTGAAGAACATAACTATGGCTATTCGGCAACCGGCGCACCTTTATTGATTGGCGATGGCCCAACTGGTATAGATATAATCGAGATACCAACCCAAGAGAAGGCCCTTCATTTTCGCACAGTGAAGGTTGCTGCTTTAATCGAGCGGGTAGGAGGGGTTATCACTCTCTCACATTTTAAAGGGCATCTCGCTGCTGGTTTTGGAGCAGCAATTAAGAATATATCGATGGGAATAGCTTCGAGAGCGACTAAACAAAGGATGCACAGCGATGTCGTTCCCGATTTGACAGAAGATAACTGTGTGATGTGCGGCACCTGCGCTCGTGTTTGCCCAGTCGATGCTATCGAGTTGAAGGATAAACCGGTTTTTGATCTTGAAAATTGCATCGGATGCGCCGAGTGTATATCTATGTGCCCAACTGATGCCCTCGACATTAGATGGGATAGCAAGGGTGCAAAATTCTGCGAAAAACTCGTCGAAACCGCCTCTGCTATTTGCAATTACTTAAAACCACGAATGCTACATATAGTAGTCCTCGCTAATATAACACCCGAGTGTGATTGTTTTGGTATTAAGCTTAAAATTATCGCACCCAATATTGGGATTCTAATATCTGAAGATCCGGTGGCAGTCGATGCCGCCGCTTGCGCTCTATTTAATGCCTCGTCGCCCATGCCAAATTCGGGATTATCCAAAAATTGCAAGGATAAAATTTCTGCCCTGCATCCTTCAGTGGATTGGCGAAGACAATTCGAATATGCCCATGAGCTGGGAATGGGGAATAAAGATTACGATCTGGTGAGAGTCTAGCCTAACTGCGCTTCGAATATCTCCAAGAGCTTTCTGGCTATCTGTCCGGCTTTGAAAGGTTTTTCAATAAAACCAGCCAGACCCGAATCTAGCATTTCTTCAGTATCGCGTTCGTCAGCATAACCCGTGACTACAACCACTGGTATATAAGGCCAGTATTCCTTAATTTGTTTATACGTTTGCCAACCATTTAATCCCGGCATCACCATATCCAGGAGAATAACATCGATTTTGGCTTCCTCCGAAGCAAGGAATTCCAACGCCTCCTTACCACTCGAAACCGCAATGGGATAATAGCCCAATTGTGTCAAAATACTCGAAAGGACATTCTGAATTATCTTCTCATCATCCACTATTAAAACACTTCTTTCGCTTGCGGCGATAACCCCTATATCCGCAAAATGGTCGATCTCGGTTGTATCCATTTCAATGATTGGAAACAGAACCCTTATCTTTGTTCCCTTATTGGTTTCACTCTCTATATCAATATAACCGCCATGGGATTCGATAATAGAATAAGTTACCGCGAGCCCCAGTCCAGTTCCCTCTCCACGATCCTTTGTCGTGAAAAAAGGATCGAATATCCTAGGGAGAATAGCCTGATCTATTCCTCTGCCCGAATCGATAACAACAAGCTCGACATTAGGCCCGGGAGCAGTTCCCGAGTGATCGTGAACAAATCGTTCGTCCGCCGAGAAATTCTGGGTTTTTATCAGGATTTCACCACCATCCTGCATAGCCTCTTGTGAATTCAATATTAAGTTGATGATCGCCTTCTTAAGTTGGACTGAATCCCCGTAAATAGCGCCGATATTCTCCTTCAATTGGCTTTTTATCACAATTTTCTCAGGAACAATTTGCCTACAAAAATCTATAGCATTTGTCGCAATATCGTTGACATTAACGATATCGAATCTCATTGTGCCCTGCCTAGCATAGTCTTTTAGGTGGCGTGTAAGTTCCAGAGCCTTTTCGGTGTAGCTTAGCACAGTATTCAAATAGGCTCTAGTCTCTTCGGGATCATCAAGTTTATTTAAGGCCGATTCGCCAGCACCCAAAACACCTTCGAGAATACTATCGAAATCGAGGGCCACACCACCTGCAAAAATTTCCAAAGACTCCAGCTTCTCACTTTGTGTTAGTTGTGATAAAAATCGATTTCGCTCGGTTATATCTCTCACTACATGAATAATAATTTCTTCCTCGCCTTTAACAAGCCGACTCGAAATATCTACATCTCGAAGGTCACCATCATCTCGAAGCATCTTTGTTTCGAAATGAACACTATCCCCCTCTTTAAGCCATGCAAGCTGGCGTAAGGATATCTCTCGGTAGACTGGATCGAAAAGGTTATGAACCGATATTCCTAACAATTCGTTAGCTTTTAATCCGGTTATTTTCTCGGCTGATGGATTACACCTGAATATTCGACCATCGCTTTTAGTAACAAAGATAGCATCGTTGGTATTTTCAAAAAGAAGCTCGAAACAAGCATCGTGGTGCTTTGTCTGCGTTTTATCTGGGTTTTCAATAATAATGAGCTTTTTCACTGAATTATAAATATTGGGTAATACAATAACCTCTAGAGGTCTCTCGGCTAAGATTGTCTTAAAGGTTTCTTTTAACATACCGCATTTAAGAGGATTATCGGTAAGAGCCAATCCTTCGAATTCGGTTTCGAGAATCTCGGCTATCCTAGGTCTAGCCATTGAAGAGAACAAATCTTGCGCCGAGGAGATTGTCTGCATTCTTCCCTCAATAAACGACGAAAGTTCCTTATTAGCAAACTCGATTGTGCTATTCCGGACAATTGTTGCCGGTTTATCGATACTAACCGCAAACTTCTTGAAAAGATCGTCAATTTTTTCTTCCGAAACTGCCAGAGAAATATCTATATGCTGAAAGATCATCCTTATTGCCAAACTGTCCTCGAAGAGAGCAGAAGCACATGTAATATTGAACAGTGCAGGTTCCCCATTTTTTTTCATTAAATGGACTTCCGCCGATCCTATTTTGGATTCTTTCTCATCCGAACAAAATCGGATAGATTTCATCGCTATTTCTCTGTCAGATAATAAAAAAAGCTCTTCTACACAAGTAGGAATCGATGTTTCCTTTGAATAACCCAAGTGTTCCTCTACATTCCCTGCCCACTGAAGAATATTTCCGTATATATCGAAATAGATTATTATATCAGAGATGTGTGCATAGTATTTTTGAATCTCTCTATTTATGGTTATTCTGGATGATTTTTGATTTTTGTCAACTCCCTTAGAGTTTGTGGAAATTCTAGTTGGTGAAAATTGATGTGCTGCAAGCGCTAAGGCAATAAACATAATCCACGCTATGACAAGAGAGAGTGGTTGTTCAAGCCCGAGTAAAAACAGTATCGAAGTTGCGACCGAAGAAGAAGCAATTATAAGTATCGTATTTGGGACAAATCCCCCGAACTTTTTATCATTTAAATCGCTATTTTTTCCCAAAGAATCCATCTAACAGCTAATTCTCCTTAATTAGAATTTGGAATTAAAATAGCATATAATATGTAACTAAACAAGTAAAAAAAACAGGATTGTAAAATTCCCATTATAGTTTGACAAAAAGGCCTGTTTATGTTATATTTAATACTGGAGGTGTAATATTGAATATAACTTTTGCTGGTACAGGATCAGGAGTCGTATCTAGTGAAAGAAATACTAGTTGTATCTTTGTTTCGAGTAACTCGGCAAAGATAATTCTCGACTGCGGTGACGGTGCCACGGGTGCTTTGCTCCGCGCCGGAATCGATCCATCAAACGCCGATGCGTTGATCATTACGCACTTTCACCCAGACCATTTTGGTGGTTTGCTCTTTTTAATGCAAACACTCCATTTAAAAAAGAGAACTAATCCTTTCTATCTGTATGTTCCAGAATCGATTGGCTTTGTTAAAGAGATGTTAATCCGAAGCTACATCTTCCCTGAAAGTATTGGTTTTCCTTTAGTAGTGAAAAAAATAAATCCCACAGAAAAGATAAATATTAGCGGAATGGAGATAATTCCTCATCCAAATAAACATATGTTAATTCATAAAGAGGCACTCAATCACCATCCCGAACTCGAAGGACGAGCATATTCACTCGAGGTTTCATCAGGTGACACCCGTATAGCATATTCCTCGGATATCTATAGTCTCGATGACCTCGATTGGGCGCTAAGCTCTAAACTCGATCTACTAATCTGTGAAGCAACACATATAGATATTAATAACCTTGAAGCCTTCATCAAAAAAAGCTATATCGATCTATCAATATTAACTCATATTGATAAAACCACCAGTTTAGAACAATTTAAAATCGCGAATGATGGATTTTCCATCTCCATTTAATATAATTGGAATGTAGATTGCATTGATCGCTCTGATTTATATAGGTAAATAGGAGTTAACAAAAAATGCCAAATATGTCTAATTTCACAGAGGCCTCCCGCGCAATGATCACTCGCGCACGGGAATCCGCGCTTGATAATCGGAACAGCCAAGTCGAACCGTTGCATCTTTTAATCGAGATAGCGGATGATAAAACAGGAATTGGAGCGAAGCTTCTCGGTATGATTGCTATCGATCCATCCGAGGTTTTGCAAAAGGCTAAACAGCAACTTTCGCACATACCGGTTCTATCTCAGCCTCCTGAAGAGATATTTTTCTCGATGGAAATGACCCATCTTCTTGAGAATGCAGAAGCTGAAATCGTTAGATTCAAAGATGAATTCGTATCTATCGAACATATTATCCTAGCAATGGTGAAAAATGACCAGACGCCTGCAGGCTCGATCCTTCGTGAACTTGGAGGTAACGAGGCGTATTTACTTCGCGCCTTAAAACAACTTCGTGGACACACCCGTGTTACAGATGCTACTCCTGAGACCAAATTCCAAGCTCTTGATAAATTCGGAATAGATTATAACAAACTTGCCCAAATTGGAAAGTTGGATCCCGTCATTGGAAGACAGGAGGAGATTCGCCGCGTGATGAAGGTTCTCTCTAGAAGAACCAAGAATAATCCTGCCCTCATCGGCGAACCGGGTGTGGGAAAAACCGCTATCGTTGAGGGATTGGCGCAAAAGATCATCTCGGGCGATGTCCCAGAAAACCTTAAAGATTCGAGATTAATTCAACTCGACCTCGGTCTTCTGATTGCCGGAACCAAATTTAGAGGTGAATTCGAAGACCGTTTGAAGGCTTTTATCAAGGAAGTAATAGAGTCTGAAGACAGGGTAATTCTCTTTATCGACGAAATGCATACTATTGTTGGGGCAGGTGCGGCTGAAGGCTCGATTGATGCTTCGAATATATTAAAACCGCCGCTCGCACGCGGCGAGTTACGGGCTATTGGTGCAACTACATTCGATGAATATCGTAAATATATTGAAAAGGATCCAGCATTAGAGAGGCGCTTTGCCCCGATCATTGTAGAAGAAAACACTGTCTTAGAAACAATATCCATTCTTCGCGGATTAAAGGAAAAATACGAGGTGCATCACGGAGTAACTATCACAGACGATGCAATAATCGCTGCAGCGAAGCTGTCCGATAGATATATTTCCGGAAGATTCCTCCCTGATAAAGCTATCGACCTTATCGATGAGGCTGCTGCAAACCTGCGTATAGACTTATTCTCTCAGCCTTCGGAATTAGATGAGGTTGAAAAAACAATACAACAACTTGAAATTGAGAAAAGAGGGTTGAAAAAGGGCAAGAACACCGAGAAAGTAAAAGCTATAGACAAACAATTAACAGAACTCAATCAAAAACGCGAGACGCTTTCAGCGCAGTGGATTAATGAAAAGGAGATCATCGCGCAGATACGGGAAATTCAAGGGCGCCTCGACAAAGCAAAAACTGAATTGGATCAAGCTGAGCGTGCAGGCGATTTGGAATCAGCAGCGAGAATCAAATACGGTGCTATTATTGCCCTCGAACAAATGCTCGCCGAACAGAAGGGAAGGCTTTCTGAAGCCCAAGAAGATAAAATCTTACTTCGAGAGGAAGTAACCGAAGAGGATATTGCGATAGTCCTTTCAAGTTGGACAAAAATACCCCTCGACAAGTTAACCGAAGCTGAAACTGAAAAACTCCTGCGCCTCGAAGAACAGCTTAACAAGCGAGTAATCGGTCAAGATAGGGCTATCGAAGCTGTATCCGATGTTGTTCGCTCGGCGAGGGCGGGATTAGCCGACCCCAACAAACCTATCGGGAGTTTTATCTTCCTTGGTAGCACAGGTGTTGGCAAAACCGAGCTTGCGAAAGCCCTTGCTGAGGAACTTTTTGATAACGAAGATGAGCTTATTAGAATAGATATGAGCGAATATATGGAAAAATTCTCTGTGAGCCGTCTCGTGGGAGCGCCTCCGGGGTACGTCGGCTATGATGAGGGCGGACAACTCACTGAGGCCGTTAGGAGGCATCCTTATTCTGTAGTTCTTTTCGACGAAATAGAAAAAGCACATCCAGAGGTTTTCAACCTGCTTCTTCAAGTTTTAGATGATGGTCGACTAACCGACAACAAGGGTCGCACGGTCAACTTCAAGAACACCATACTTATTATGACCTCGAACATCGGAAGTAGGATGATTATCGAGAACACCGAGGCCATGACAAAATCGAAAAGGGCAGAGGCGTTTAAAAAAACCGAAACAGAGCTTCGTCTTCTTTTAAAAAAAGAGTTATCCCCGGAATTCCTTAACAGAATAGATGATATTATCGTCTTTAATCCTCTAACACAGGATGATATTACTAAGATAGTTTGTATTCAGTTTGAGGAGTTAAATAAGCGTCTTTCCGAAAAAAATATTAAACTCGAACTGACAGAAAAAGCCGCGCATTTCTTAGCCAAAGAAGGTTATGATCCTTCTTTTGGCGCGAGGCCGATAAGGCGTCTTATTAATCATACAGTTGCTAAAGAGGTTTCTGAGGCCCTATTGAAGGGAGAACTTCTTACAGGGGATTTCGCCAAAATCGACCTAAGAGGAAACAAGCTAGTTATATCCAGAGTATAAAGCACAAGAATTAAAATGCTCTTTTGACAAAAAGGCGCACGATTAGTATAATATTAGTAGATGGGTTTTAAAAGTTGAGCAAAAGGAATAATATTCAATGGATTTCATTGGCGTAACCGGTCCTATAGCTTCTGGTAAAACAAGTGTTTGTCATACATTCAGCGAAATGGGAGCATTACTTATAGATGCAGATAAAATGGGTCATGAATTCCTTGAGGAACCTTCAAATCGGATCAAGCTCCTAGAATACTTTGGAGAAGCTGTCATCCGTGATGACAACACAATCGATCGTGAACGAATCTCCCAAGTGGTTTTTTCAAATCAATCAGCCTTGGAATGGTTAGAAAATCTCACACATCCGCTATTGACAGAGAAAATTTGTTTTCGTATTAAGGAACTCAGGGAAAGTGGATTTCCTGGTGCTATTATCCTCGATGCCGCTATGCTTCCAAAATGGCCTACGGTTATCACCCAATTAGATTATCTTATACTCGTTCAGTCTCCCAGTTGGCAAAGGATCAACCGTTTGGTTCAGGATCGGGGTTACCCACCTGAGCAGATAGAAAAAAGGATGAATTCCCAAGGATCCATCTTCGACAAAATTACACCACAAATAGACTACATAGTTAAAAATAACGGAGACCTTTTGGAATTGAAGGCCAAGGCTGTTAAGGTGTGGTTAGATATTAAACACGGTGGTGCTTAGGATACCGTAAATAAATTTCTAATGAAATATTGATATTCAAATTTTTCACGGCGCGTTGTCACGCGCTTATTTTTTTTTGGCACCATAACCCATTTCCCCGATTTTTCCGGAGCTTCGGCGCTGTCACGATTTTTGCTAATTCCTAATTCGGTGATATTAGTAGCATTTCCTTGCGCAAAAATTCCCTTTACCCTTCCTCTCTGTCACAAAATTTGTGTAAAGTCAAATTTTGCGCCATCGTCTTCCCCCGCGCCAGCGCTCTAGGCAAACTTATTATTTTTGCATTTTTCCAACTGTTTTCATTCATTTCGTTATCTATTGAATTTATTGGCTTTTTTGTATATTATCTGATTAATGGGATATTTGAGATTGGAGTTCTTATGAAGACAAATTCTATACTTTTTCTAATTGGTATTTTCATATTTACAATTGCATCTTCGACACTGTGCAGTCTAGATTCGCTTTTTTCGGTTATGCCTGATATTCATTTGGATCCTGATGCATATAATGATTGGAAGATAGAATATGCCTATGCATTACAAGGCGAAGGGCATTCTGTTATGGAAAGGCCTTCCGAACCGATGGAATGGTGGGTTCAGAACGGTTTTATCTCAGCTTATATTGACGAAGCAACTGGGGAATTCGAAGAGGGTGGCGATCTCAGCGGGAGCGGTTCTTATAGCAATTTAACTTATTCATATCCATATTCTCCGGGCACTGGTTGGATAATCTATTATGTAGATGGTAATACCGGTAAAACCAGCGGCACCTTACCTAACACAAGTTCGAGTTACCTTCTTGATAATACTGCGTATTCAGTGTGGGATAACTGGAACGGGGTTTATATCCGCCAAGAAATTACTACTATGAGCCTTGGGGGCATTCCTAGCGAGAACGAACAAGTCAAATTTAAAACTATTATGAAACCAGCTGATGGTTCATGTCATGAGGTTGGTTGCCTTGTTTTTTACGATACGATGTTGGATACCGATGATGCTGCAGAGATATCTACTGCTTATGGATACACAGGAATTGCGGAAATCTTTTATGGTTTTGGTGTTCCGGCTATTTGGAGGGCTTATGAAGGTGGATATCCGCCAACGCCTTGGTCAATGACAGCCCTTGGGATTCTAATCGGTTTTGAGGCAACAACACCGGATGTTTTTTGGTATGGTTCATGGGGTTCAGCTACGAGCAATGGTTGGGATGATAGCGAATGGGTTGCCGATCTTACCGGCACATTCGGGGATTCCGCTACAATGGTTAAATGGTATCCTCGCACTGTTTGCGAGGGTGACTCTGCGGTTTTTGTAACATATTACGGTATCGGTGAAATTACCGCTGGTTTAGATTTAACAATTAATGCGGGGACACCGGTTTTCGCCACAGGTTGCTTAGGCATAACGCCGAATCCCTTCACTCTCGATGTCCTTATTACAAATCCCGGTGCTACTTCGGCAACCGATGTCGAGGTTTTTATAACTTTACCCCCGGGATTATCGCTAACAGGTGGAACAAATCCGCAATATCTTGGTGAGTTATCCGGTTATGGTGGTAGCCGCCTCGTCTCCTGGTCTATAGCCATAGATTCTTCGGCTTATGGTCACACGGCTTGCTACGATATCGAGGTCGATTGGGAAGAAGGCGGACCGATCATGCGCACATATTGTCCGATTATCCCGAATATTAATAGTTTTTCTGTAGATATCGACGCCGAATTTACTTCCATTTGCAATGGTGATAACTCTCAGCTACGCGCTGTTTTGGATACTGTCGAGGCTCCCGATAGAATCTGGTCTTATCTCTGGAAACCAACAAATTCTTTAACCGACTCAACATCACCAGTTACAAGTGTGCACCCTGAAACATCGACTACATATTGGGTAATCGCTTCTGATGGAATCGATTGCATCGATTCGGCATCAATAACAATTATTGTCAATGAGTATCCTATCGTCGAACTGAAAGACACCACTATTTGCCTCGGCCATTCATGCACTATCACTCCGGATGTTACACCAAATATCGAGGATTACACCTTCATCTGGATACCCGATGGTGATACTACCCGTGAGATTTCTGTTTCGCCTACAACAACTACCAGATACGAGGTGGTCGTTATCTCTCCGGCTGGGTGCTTCAGTTCTGATAGCGCCTATGTTTATGTCATCGAATGCGCATCACCTTGGAGTGTTTTAATCGATCCTTTCGACGGCGCATGGACATCGTGCGCGGATCAAGATATTCGCCTTACTGTCGATGATGAGGGTGAGGTCGACACAATGTCGATAAGGTTTACAGTTAATGATGTTACCTATTCGATAGATCACCAAAATCTCTCTATTTTCGAGGATTCAATCCTAATTTACACTCCCTTGCCGCTTTGGGACGATGGCGACGTTGTATCATGGAGCTTGGACTCGCTTTCCAACGATCTCCGTATCGCGACTTCGCCGTCCGAGCTGCCCGCTGGGACTTTCTATGTCGATCTTACGCCGCCGGATATTTTCCCCATCGCCCCATCGGAAGGCGCCGTTCTCGGAATCACAAGTCCAAGCATATCTTTTTCGGTTACTGATAACCTATCGGGGCTGGATTCTTCCCTTGTGACAATAACAATCAATGAATACACCTTCCTAATAGGGACTCCAGGGATAGATTGTTTATGGCTTGGAGACACACTTCACTGCGTCGCGGAATGCCCCGAACTGGGCGTTTGGTTTTTCGAAACCGATACTGTTTTCGTTCAGGTTAGCGCAGGCGATATGCCTGATTATTGCTCACCTAACCCGGGGTCCTTCTCATGGTGGTTCTTGATCGAGTTGGAAACCAGTTGTAACAGATATCCGAATCCCATCACACCCAATAATGATGGTATAAACGACGCCGCTGTTTTCGATTATCCTGATATGTTTTCTGGTTCGGCCGAGTTGTCTATTTTTAACACGCGCAATATTCTGGTATATCGAGAGAACATCGGCCCCGCAAGCGATTTCAGCGACGTCTCGAATCGGGTATGGGATTGCAAAGACTCAGACGGCAACCCTGTCAGAGACGGTCTTTACATTTATGTAATCGAAAGGGATGGCCGCGTCATTTGCAACGGCACATTAATTATGGGGAGATAATCGAATCAGTTTGATTGAATAGTTTTCTTGTTCGGAATTTAATCCCGCCAGAATAGAAACTTAAATGCCTATTAATCGCAATAAAAACTCCGGCGGAGGGACTCGAAGCGGCAGAACCGCAGCCATCGGGGTTCGAGTCCAGAGACTCATTTAACAGAAAAAAACCGGCCGCAAATCTAATTGTTAAAATAAAAAACTCCGGCGGAGGGACTCGAACCCCCGACCCGGTGGTTAACAGCCACCTGCTCTACCAGCTGAGCTACGCCGGAATTATTAAACTATGTAATTTTGAGAATAATATATATTGCTTCTGAATATGTCAACATTAAAAACTTAAAATATCGGCTAGAGCCGCGTATTTACTTGAATTTACACTACTTATAAAAGATAATTTTAGTTTAGCCTAAAAACCTCAGAGTGTATTCTCGAATGATCTATTCCGATCTCGGTGAGAATATTATGAACCGAATCCATCATCGGTTTCGGCCCACAGAGATAGAAATGAGCGCTATCTAAAACTTTTGCGCAATATTTCTCGATTATACCCATTTCAACATGCCCGACTTCGCCGAGCCAATCTTTCGAGGATTGAGAGAGAATATGGACTACCTCGAAATTTTGCGGAAACTCCACAAATTCATCCAGAAAAATTATATCATCCTCTGCTTTATTTGCATATAATAAAATGACTGGACGACCATCATCAGTATTTCGAATAAAACGCATCATACTCATAAGGGGAGTTATCCCAACCCCACCAGCAATAAAAACAAAGGACGATGGTTCATTATAAACATAACTAAATCTGCCGTATGGCCCGGAAATTCTAGCTATATCACCCGGTTTAGTTTTTCCTATTGTTGATGTATAATCCCCGGATTTCTTTATGGTTGCCGATATATATTCATTCTCTGTAGGTGCTGAGGAAATTGTAAAAGGATGCTCCTCTGGGCGATAACCCGGGCGTTTAAGCGTAAGAAACATAAACTGCCCCGGCCGATACTTGAAAATATCACTATTGACCGGTGTCATATCTAGAGTCCAGACATTATGATTTTCTTTTTTCACTTCGACAACCTGGAATTTATTTCTTTGGATAAAGCCAATAGAATTTTTAAAAATAAAAACAGCTATAGGTATCGCCGTTAAAACCCACCAATAATTCCTCATAGCTCCCGTTTCAAGACTGGAGCCAAGGTTCATCGAATGCACAAATCCCAACAAGATAATAATTAACATTAGCTTATGGAAAGTATGCCATTTATTATAATCGAGTTTAATCTTCGCTCTAAATAGCGCAAACGCAACGCCGATTATAAGAATCAGAAAAGCCAGCTTCCCACAGATAATATAGATATTATCGATAGATAAAAATATCTCGTGAACACCATATTCAAATACCAAAGCCAAAGGATGAACTGCAATTGCAAATAGGCCAATAATGGCCATTCTTCTGTGAAAACGAAGAATTCTATCGAGGCCAAAAACGCGGTCCAAAACCTTAATCCGGGAACCTAAAATGACCTGCATACAGAAAACCGAATAAGCAAATAAAGCGAGTGATCTACCGATAATAGTGAAAAATGGAGTCCTTGCGGCTATCATATCGACAACCGCAAGCCCCATTGGAACAAATATAATTAGATAATAGATAATAAAGAACAGCACCACGAACAAACGGCTATCCAAAGGGCCAATATTCTTGTAATTCTTTATTGTATATGTTTTAAACACAGAGGGCTATTCTTCAGTGCCCTTGGCCGATGGTTTATTATTCATCATTTGTTCATCTACAATAAACTTAAAAGACTTCTTCCCAATTTTATTGCACGAGGCAATAATTTTGAGTTCCATCCCAACGTAAGCATCGGTGATGATATATTTAGCCAACTGAACTTTTTCATCACTCTGGACTTTAAATACTTGTAAGATAATGACTTCGCTGTCTCTCTCTATCTCGATTTTATCGATATAATGGCTCTTGGGATTTTTAACATCGTGAGTAACCTTGATCGTCAACTCCATATTCTCCGGATTGAAATCCACCTCAAAAGCTGATGGGCCATGAGCGAACATTATTCCACAAAAAATAAAAACTATAATAACAGCAATTTTATTCATGCTTTACTCCTTAAAAAAATTAAAGGTTTTCCCTCGTATGTAGTCCAATTTTGTTGCCTTCTGAATCAATGAAAAACGCCACAAAGCCATATTGGCCAATACTTGTTCGAGACACAAGAACCTCCCCTCCGTTTTCGTTAACTTTATCGAGAACAACTTCCAAATTGAGAACTGTGAAATATATTACTACTCCATCGCGTGAAGGAATATAATCCTTCATTTTAACAAGAGAACCACACGAACCGAGCTTTGTGTTATCACATGGAAACCATGCCATCATGTTGTCATCCATAGTCTGGACAGGCATTTCTATCTCGAAGATGCTTTCATAAAAAGCCTTAGCCCTATCCATATTCACCACTGGAATCTCAAACCATCCCACAGGATTATTTTTATTTCTCATATTATCACCAGACACATTTCCCATTTAATTGAACACTGCTATTCTTGTTTTTTAGGGCATGTAGATATGCCAAACACATTATAGACACCACAAAATTGGGTGATAGCTGAGAATATAAGTATCCCCCCCGCTACGATAATCACAATCCCCCAGTATCCCCCACCAAAAAGGCGAAACACGCCTAACGCAAACGCTGCAACACCCATAACCACTCTTGCAACCCTATCCAATCCACAAACATTTTGATCCGGTTTTTTTTTATTCATTCATCTCCTGAATCTTTTTTTCAGCAAGCTCTTGCATCTCATTAGCAGCATCTTTTGGAGTTATACTACCTCCAAGGACTCCCTGATAAGGAGGCCTCATAGCATCCCAAATAGCTCTAAGTTCCGGACGCACTGGCATAGCCTTTCCAACCTCGAGCTGTTTAATCGAGGCCTTAACAATAGGATTTCCTGTGACGATCTCGCTCTCACGCGCCGCAATATTAGATGGAATTGTGCCGAGAACCTTAGTCCATTCAAGCTGAGACTCAGCCGAGGTCAAGAATTGTAGCAACGAGATAACACCTGCCAGTTTAGATTTATCGACGTTCTTATTAATACTGTATCCCACCGGTGAAACCATTGGTGTCGGCCAGATTCCAGTTTTATTAACCATAGGGATTCTAGCTATAGCGAAATCCACTTCGGCCTTCCTGTATCCACCCCAACTCCACGGGCCGTTGATAATCATTCCTGCCTTGCCCTCCTTGAAAAGTGCATCGGCGATGTTATAATCCAGCTCCTTCGGAACGATCTTAGCTGTGTCACGCAGATAAACCAAAAAAGACAAAGCGGAAACTGTTCCTTCTGTATCTAGAGTAGGATTTCCCTTATCATCCATGACCCAACCTCCAAAACCTCCAAGCCACGGAATAAAGAAATAAGGCTCAGTGAAATTCCATACAAGTCCGTATATATCGATTTTCCCGTCGCCGTCTGTATCCTTTGTGATCTGTTTGCCAATTTTTACCATCTCATCGGTGTTCTTGGGTGGCTCAGGAACTAACGAGCGGTTATAAACCAAGCAAAGATGGTTTCCGATCCTATCAGCAATTTGATAAAGCCCCCCTTCAAAACCAACTAGAGCTTTAGGATCAAATTTAGAGAAAAACTGTTCACTAAAAAGGGTATCCATTGGGATAATAAGGTCCATAACCTTGAATGGTCCAACCTGATCCGAGGGTCCATAAACAAGCTCGGGACCTCCACCACCCAAAACCGCAGTCTGGAAAGAACTGCGCAACTCTTCCGTTTCCTTGTATAGCACTGTTACATTATATCCATTCTCCTTGCCCCATACCTGAGCAAGCGAATCGAGAATATCCCCTCCCTCAGGCAACATCTGATGCCAAATGGCAATGGTATTAGGCGAACCCGACCCCCCACAACCAAGCATAAAAACAACAAAACAAACAGCTAAAGCAATAAATATATTTTTCATTATACCCTCCATTGATTAAATCATCAGTGCAACACAATAAACTAAATAACTAACTACAAAAAAAGCTCCTTCGAGGCGATTGAGAGACCTACCCGACTTTACAAAAGGGAACATTGCCACGCTTGCAAACAGCATCATCGGAAAACTGAATTGTAATATATCCAACGGAATTGAAAACGGCTTCATAATTCCCGCCACGCCTATAACAAACAGAGAATTACAAATGTTACTTCCTAGAATATTTCCGACAGCAATGTCGCTTTTATTTTTTATAGATGCCACCGCAGAAGTCGCAAGCTCGGGGAGTGAAGTTCCAAAAGCGATAAGAGTCAGCGCAATTATGGAATCGGGCACGCCCAAGCTAGTCGCGATATTCATCCCTCCCTTGACCGTGGCCCAACCTCCAAATGCAAGCAAGCCTAGGCCAAGAATTACAAATATAATAGATTTGCCGAATTTACTGAATCCTTTTTCGACTATTTTTTCTCTTATATCATCTGTTTTTGAGGAAAAAGAATGAACCAAGAATAATACATACAATAGAATTAGGATTATACCATCGAAACGATTAATAACTCCATCCTGAGCTAGCATCCACAATACTACTGAAACCATTATTACAGTGGGGACATCTTCTCTCAATGCTTTTCTCTCGATAGGAATCGGACGAATCAGCGCGGTCACTCCTAGAATCAGCAGTATGTTGCAAATATTGCTTCCTATGATGTTACCTATCGAGATACCCATTGAATTATTAGCCGCCGATACCACAGAGACAGTTAATTCAGGCAAGCTTGTGCCCACTGCAATAATTGTCAACCCTATAACTATCGGGCGAATACGCGCAATTAGGGCGAGTTCTACGCCGCCTTTCACAAGGCTATTCGCACCAATAAAAAGCCCTAAAAGGCCAAGAAATAATATTGTTGTATCTCCGAACAAGTTTTACATTTCTCCAAACTTGTCCTTAATTGTCATCTTGCCATCCTTTGGAGAAACTGTTATAGCCCTATTCGTTGCAGGAAATTCCTCTCCCGGAATCCATTCACCCTCTTTGCCGGAATTCGTGTATTTATATTCAAGATAAGCACCCTCGGGAAATTCGAAATTGAGGCTCCATATACCATCGCCGGCTTTAGCATCACCATGGGTTCCATCGTCGAACATAGGTATTTGATTCGGTGTCCATTCGCCGAATTCAGGCTGCTCGCCGACTATATATATTTTATCGGATACATCTATATGATTAGCATCGACCACAAAGGTCACGGAAATCTTTTGTCCTCCACCCTTGGTCATAGCGCCACCACCACCCAAATTACCTGAAAGAATCGATTCAAATTGGGGGATATCGGTGTCAATTCCTCCCTTCCTGGCGTAACGATATACATTCGAGAGGTGCGTTCTAAAGGCTTCATCGAAAGGCATATCGCCGCCGGGAGCGCCTTGATCGGCACCATACCACCAGAACCAATCGGAACCTTCGGCAGCGAACATAGCATCCCACATATCGAAAATGGCTTGTTCTTTTTCATTTTTGGGAATTTCATTAATTTTAGGTGGCGTAAGTCCCCAATCGGCTATATCACGTCTAACCTTACCGAGCATATTCCATGCAATATTCTCCTCCTTTTCACCGATCCACGTATCGAAATTGGCGTTGATCCAGCTTCCGGGCCATAGCGGTTCGAGTTCCGGCATTTTTCCTATATCGTGCGCCTCTATACCTCTCTCTGGATTACCAATAATATATTCCCCCGGAGTAACAGTAATTACTCTGCCAAGTTGATGCAATTTAGTCAGTTTTCGGTAAAGCGTTTCGAGGAAATCCTTGCCATCGGGCGAAAGGCGATACCACTCCCATGCATTTTCACCATCGAGTATCACGGTGATAAGCCTATCCTCACCCTCCTTGGCATAAGAAAGCACTCTTTGAACGAAATCCTCGGCAGCCTCCTCCCCCGGTTTGGTTTGATATTTAAATCCGATTCTGTCGGAAAGTTCAGTGTCACGAAAAACGACAGCCAGCATCTGGCCATCGGTTTCTGTATTTTGAATAAGATCGGCATCTACGCGATACGGCCTATATATCGGTTGATTAGGTGGATTTGATTTCTGTAAAACAGCATCCGCAGTTGCCGTCCATAGTAAACCCGCACTGGAAAATATCGACACAACTTCTTCTGACACCGAGCCTTCGCCCGGCCACATCCCCAGTGGCGGATGACCGAACAGTTCCCAAAAATATGCCACGCCTTTATATACTTGAAGCTTCGCATCATCCGGGTATGAGTAGCGTTCAGGGAGCGGTGACCCGGGCTGGCATTTCTTCGCTATATCGGTATCATACAAGAGAGGCAATATTGGATGAAAGAATGGAGTAGTAATAACTTCGACCCGGTTTTCAGCCATGAGCTTTTTGTGTTGTGGGATTATCGAAGACATCACCTTATAGGATTCCGCTACTATTCTATTTGCGTCCACCTCGGTAAAAGGCCTGCGCGCAAACCATTTTCCACCGCGCTTTTCCAAGAGATCTGTTAAATCTATTATTTCTCCTGACACAAGCTGGATTTTACTATCCAGGAAACCGGGGTCGAACCATGCTAGCGCAAACCATACCTTCAACTGAAGCTTCTCCATAGTGGAAAAATTGCCGCCCTTATCTCGAAGAGCCATATACTCTGGGAATCTCTCGATCATAACTTCGGAAATGCTGAAACAGTTCCATGCTCCACCAGTGAGATAATTCTCATCTTTCGGAGTAAACTTATCTGTATCTTTAAGCAACAGGTCGATCCAAGGATCTGTTTTACCAGCGAATTTCTCCCAATATGCCTTTTCATCAACCTTGTTTCCAATTACAACTTGCGAAAGCCTGTCAACATAGTATTCTTTAAGCTGTTTAAGTAAAACGCTCGTTAAATTAATGGTAAGATGAATATCAGGATAAAATTCCAGCATAGCGGCCATGTCGTAGTAATCTTTTGTGGCATGAAGGCGAACCCACGGCCCGCGAAGATAGTCCTCTGAAGGGTCTGCGTAAAGCGGTTGATGTTGATGCCAAATTATCGCAAGGTGAATTTTCGGACCCTCTGGATATTCATCATTTGGATTAACAGGTCCTTGCGCCTTAGCTTCGAGGGCGACATCGCCGTTTTCCTTGAGCACAAAAACCGAGTTCAATCCTCCATAATTATCGTCGATATAGGCCGAGTTTTTGGAGTCGGGCATCCAATTGCCATCAACAACAAATTTGTATTGATGAATCCCCGGTTCCAACTTCAGGACAATAGTCCATTTACCATCTGCGGATTTAACCATGGGATCCGAATCGGGACTCCAGCGGTTAAACCCACCGGTTATAAATACCTCCTTAGCTCCCGATGATCCGAGAATAAATTTGACTTCGCCATCACCGATACCTACAGGTTGAGCAATAATTGCGGAAACGATAAGCATAAATAAAATCACAAAAGCGCATCTATTCATTTTCCCTCCGAAAATGTTGTTGTTTCTGAATCCATATCTTCTTCATGAATTGTATATGGCGTAAGTCCGCCGAGTTTTCGTTTATCATAATCGCTTATCAGTGGTTGAATTAAAACACTGTCATTCCTGAAAAAATTATTCCCTTGGTTATCTGAATATTCGAGCAAGTATCTTAAAACACCCTTATCCCATTGTTCAATCGGGTTTTGAGAGTTCTTTACAACGACTATTATCGAATCACTTCTTGAAAAAGGCTCTTTAAAACTATCGTTAGATTCTATCCCGTTTTCGAATTCGAATCTCCATTTAATTTTTGCAGCCTGTTTTCTTCCGATATTTTTAAGAATAACAGTAGTATATGTCGTCTCGCCAAACAGTGGTTTACCTTCTTTAAGATATCCATCCTGCTTTACTAACTCGAATATTGGAACAACAATAGGCCTATTAGGTATCGAGAGTTCCTTTAAGAGGGCCTTTACACCAAATATTAACGAAAGGACAATGATAATTGCACAGAGTGTTATAATTATAAAGCGAAGAATATAATTATTTTTAAAAATAAACCTCTGCCATTTCTGATTTTTTTCGCCCATTTTCCCTCTCCTATTTAACAATAACCATGCTATTCTCAATGCCATCCTCGAAATCCGTATCGGCGCTGGAGGGATCGATCGTCCAATTTACTCTATCGATAACAAATTTGTATTGATATCTTCCCGGGGGAAGATCGAGTGTTGTTTCCCATATACCATCACTTTCATCATCAAACATCATGCCGATTGATGGATCGAGGATACCTCCGGTATCCTTAGTCCCGCACCAATTATTAAAATTACCGCAAATTTGAACCTGCCTTGCGGCTGAGTTTTCATATTTGAACAAAATGCCGCCATCCACTTTATGAGGTGGAGGCATGCGGTTTTTTATCGAGGAGGTTATAGCACACGATAAAGAGAATCCTATATAGATTAAAATAATAGCAAATAGGAACTTCGTTATTCTCATTTCCATTACCCGTTCGTTAATTTTTGTTTAAAAATCTATCTCCCCACGAAGGCCTATCTGGCGAACATTTTCTAAAGCTTTCCAGGATTCGGCAAACGTGACCGAGTTGTCATTCATGTATTTTTCTACAAACTCACGTCTTCCAGCACGCCAACCATTAGCCATAAGCGGATGCAATCCCCAATATAATTCAAGCCGAACATTTTCTACAGGCATAAACTGAATCCCTGCAAATACAGGGATTGCTGTTTCGTCTATCTCTATCGAGTCGAGAGCATTCTCGCAATATATCTTATGATACGCCACATCGAGGTTGACATACCATTGATCGGAAAGATGAAGGCGAATACCCACTTTAGATAAAGCCTCTCTCTGCTCGACACCCTGCGGAAGTTTCGCGAAAGCCCAATCGTTAAACATATCGAATCCAATAAAATTCCATAGCACTGTTCCACGAGCCCCCACCCCAAACCGGTTGACTTTTCGCTTATTACCTTCGAGATGATCATCCATCGCTTCTATACCACCTCGCGCCCATATCTTAACAGGCAAATCGATATTTACCTGAGCAAAATATGATTCCCACCAAGTGGGATCCATCCCGGGCTCGATCTCTATTGCTTCAATATCGACATGGCCATCATCATCGGTCGATGGAGCTGGCAAGAAAAACACTCCTGTATCTTCGGGGGCGGAAAAAACCTGTGAGGAATATCCTAGTTTGAATCCAACTTCATCGTAAGGATTTACCATAAGGCCTAACCCCGCAAAATGACCATACATTTTGCCAAGCTCGACATCGATAGAACCATTTCCATCACCTGCATCATTTTCGAGATTACCTGCTTGAACCCCTCCATCATAATTATATGAAAGGTATTCTGCCCATATACTGCCCGGTCCTAATGCGATTTTAGTGAAACCGCCCCATAGCAATTCTGAATTTCCAAGCGCAAACCAGTCGCTTTCGGAACCAGTCGAGTCCACCCAATTTTGAAGACTCGGAATATCGAGTTCAGTTAGGGAATACCAAAAAATTCCGGAATCATATCTTAATGCCACCCCTAAATCCAAGGGACCAATCCTCCTTGAAAGGCTTAACCCGAATATATCCGTGCTATATTCAGTATATACATCTTGTTTAAGAAAGGGGTCAATGACGTCCTCGCGAAAAAGTCCATAACGAAGCCTACCTAGATTGTCTAAAAGCGCTTCCCCCGTGTGTTCTTCTGTAGCCCACGATTCAAATCGATCGCAATAAATCGCCCTGAAAGCAACACTGTATATCTCCCCCTTGAGAAATGCTCCACCTGTTCCCAAGCCAAATGGCAATGTTTCTCCCGGCGCGCCCGCAATTATTGATGACCCAATAATCTCCAGCGGATCTCCGATACCGCCAACCGGTCGATTATAATATACCTGTCCCTCTATCGAGTTGCCGACAAGTTCGATTGCGGCGCTGTCTAAAGCGAGCGATGCTTCATAAATCCTTCCAGCATCGCGGGTATCCATATTAATGCCACCCCATGCAGTAACATCGTTACTGATCTTAATCCTAATATATGATTCGAGGCGATGACGCGGCTTATCCAGCCGAAACCTTCCATCGAAATCGCGAGCCCAACGGCTTTCAGCTATTGCTGTGTATTTCCCACCGATATATACGCGACTGTTTAAAAATGTATTCGACACCTTTTCTTGTTCGACATCGACCTCGGTTTTAACCAGCTTTCCCTCTAGGTCAATCTCTATAACCGAATTGATCCCACCATAACCATCGGATTCCGATCGAGGGTTGTCCGAATCGGGTTGCCATGAATCATCGACAACGAATTTATATTCGTATTTTCCCGGATCGAGTTCTAATGTAATCGACCAATTTCCCTCTCCATCGGTATCAAAAGGGTCTGCATTTGAAGACCAGTTATTGAAAGAACCTGCAACCGAGACGCTTCTCGCCGAAGGATTGTAATACTCTAAAACCACACCCTCTTTCACCGCTATTTCACTGAGTCCTTGCGTGGCAGGCGATTCAGCCGCAACGTCCACTGTAAAAACCGAGTTATTACCTCCGTATGGATCGGAGATTTTATCAGGATTATCGGGGTCTTCGATATAGGTCCCATCGACAACGAATTTATATTCGTA
>JAGLDC010000068.1 GCA_023145965.1 bacterium
AATTACATTAATTTTTTTAGTCCACATACCGCTGTCGTTCTGGGTCATCGGACTCTCGGAATCCGACCAACTATTGAAATCACCCACTACAAAGACATTTTGGGCCTCGGGCTCGAATAAAGTGAAGGTAGCATATTCTCCTTCGACTTCAACTGAGGAGAAGGCAGTCGCGATAATAAGGACAACAGCAAATAGACAGAATTCACGCATTTTCTTCCTCTTTAAGGACTTCCGGTAGAGGTTCCTTACCCCAACTCGCAACTGCTATTATTCTAGGAAGGTGAGTAGAAGAGAATTGAAGTCCAAATATATATGGAAGCCAATACCAACCATTCCATTTCACGAGAAGAAGTAATGCCCAGCCAAAAGAGACAGAAGCAAGTATATGCCTGAAATAAAACATATAAGCAAAAAACAGAAACAATAGGGGAACAAGAAATGTTGCGGCCAACGAGTATTGAGTCTTTTTTCTAGCACCGCTGTGCTTATAATAACCGACCCTGAAACTGACAATTGGACCTGCGATAATTTCATCCCATCTGCTCATTATCGCTGACAATTCCCACTTCGAGGCCGGTAATCCGGCGATAAATCCCAGGAGCATAGCAAAGATCTCCCATTTATAAAAAGCTCCAGCGTGTTTGCCATAAAAGAATACGACAGCAATAGCAATAAGATATACCGGGATGACGGCTTGCCATTTGAAATCGAGGGGAAGAGAATTTTTTGTTTTTTCCATAATTTGCCTTTAAAAGAAAACCTTAACATAGAGTTTAATTTGCTTATTTACACCGTGAGAAACTGACTCGCTGACGAAATCGTCATCGTTGGTTAGATCGTTATCGTTATCGCCGGAATTACCGAATTCAAGAAATATCTCCGCAGGGCTGAAGCGCTCATATCGTAATTGAGCAAACACAGTCTGACGGCTTTCATATTTCTCCTCTACATTAACTGCACGAGCGTAGAGTTTTAATTGTTCTGTCAAATTTGCATTTAATTCCAATCCTGTAGCGATTATCTGATAATCGGTGCCGATATCTTTAAATCGAACCTGTCCCTTTATTTTCGCCAAACGGTTCTCGACACTAATCTCACCTAAAACCTCTGGGTATTCTTGATAATCATTATAATTGGGATCCCAACCCTTGTAGTATTTATATCTGACTTTACTTTTAATATCATTTACCCACTCAACATAAATCTCCCCGTATGCCTCTCTCGAAATCCTCTCAGGATTTGTAAGAGAAACATATGCAGAGCGGTTTTGCGGCGCATGCGTTTCTATATAGCCTCCATAAAGATTGATTGCCTTTTCGGTGAAGAAATAAACAGCGCGTCCATAAAAACCCTCTTCGTTGTATTTCTGCTCGTAGTCGAATTGGCGGGAAAGATAGCTTCTAAAATCCAGGCCGAAATCATGATAACCTGCTTGAAGCTCCAAAGGGCCAAATTTAAGTTGTCTAAACTCCGCCGACCAAGCTATATCCTCTGCGTTTTCTGGCTCTAATGGGATGCGACTTGTTGCCACTTGCCCCTCAATATCTATGTTCCCGAAAGCCTTTAAAAAAGGAAGCAATCTTCCAAGCGATAAACCAATATTACCGGACATAAATGAGTTATAATCTGATGTCGAACCACTCCAGTCCTTCCTACCAGTAATAGCGGAAAGACGAACTCTATCGCGGAATAATGGAGCATACAGGCGTCCGGCGAGTGCGTCCTCGCCGCCAGAATTCGAGAAATCGCTGTAATAACCTACACCCGAGATAGGTCCTACATCCCAAAAATCGACCCGTGCACCCTGTGCATTACCGCCATCTGTGAGCTGATCGGGATTTACAAGCTCGAAAAGCCCTTGTGGAAACCAGAATCGATTTTCGCGGGAAAACATAGTAATCTCAAAATGCTGAGGCCATCTATATTTTAAATGTCCCTCTAGGAGAGTGTATTCGTGAAACTGTCTAAGTGCGTCATTATCTTGCGTTCGAGAAAGCTCGGCATAAAACTTGGTGAATACCTCGGAATTATCCCAAGGATTGGCGTTAAGATGAAGCTCGACGCGATGTGATGGTTCAAATAGCTGCCATGTTCCATCCTCGGCAAAACGAGTCTGCACTTCATAATAGCCACCCAGTCCCGCCGAATAAACAGTACTAGATAGAATAATAAAGCATATTTTAACAAAGGCTTTCATTCTTTACTTAAACTAATGTAAATTATATCCCTTTGCAATAGAAAAAGGTCAGTCTTTATCACATCAAGGGACACCCCAGTTGTGCAAATGCTCAACTGCCGATGTCCCTCGGTATATATTAAGGAAAATAATTTTTAGCTTGTGTTCCTACTAAGTGGAGCAAATGCTACTTTATATAGAACACCTTTTTTATTGTGCTATTTGATCCATTGGTTGCTCGAACAAGATAAATTCCGTTCCCAAGATTCGATGCCGGACTCCAAACCCAGCATGTTGTTGAAAAACCGCAAGAATAGGAATCTAGAATATGGCCTTTTATGTCATATATCTCGATCAACGAATTTGCGGACGACTTTATTAAACAAGCGGAATTGAAAGGATTAGGTGCAACGGAAAGCCCTAACCCACTTGGAGTTCTTGTTTCGATAATACCCAATCCCTCAATTGGTCCCTCTCGTTCTGACCCGGGAATCACTCCATCGGGACCGGTGAGATAAAATGAGAAGGTAGCTCCTTCACAAGGACCATCGATTGTAACCCCAAACATACCCTCAGAACCGGCCGGAATAGCGCTTCCATCACCGGCATCCAACTCAACAAAACTGTTTGGTAGAGCATAACGCATTGTCCACCCGGTAGGGTAAGTAGCACCTGTCACCTGACATGGCATAGGAGAAACCGAGAAATGAAAATCTGTTATATCAACAGGCGGTTCGCCATCGTTGAAAACAAGTATCTCGAAAGTTGTGGGAGGTCCACCCGGAAGCCGATTGAAGAATACTACTACAGCTAAAGACAGACTAACAACAAGCAAAAGAGAGATAATAATACGTTTAATAGACACTTTTTACTCTCCTTTAATAGAATTATTTACAGTAATAATATATAAAATAAACATCTTTATATCAACATATTTAATAGATTATATTGAATTAACACATAAGGTATTAAGATAGACAATATTACAAACAATGGAGTATTAATTCGACGCTGTCACGCTTTTTGCTTTTTCGGAAGACAGTTATTAATAGTTACATTTTCCAGCGCAAAAATCCCTTCCTAAACCCCCTTTTCCACCCGTGCCAGCGTCTTAAACTATACTATTTATAATTTATTGAGCTTTTGTTCGTCTTTCGAGCAATTGTTTTATTTTCTTTTTCGGAAGCGATTCGAATATTTTAAACTAATTAGAAAGTGAAATGCTTTATTTGTTCACCTGCGTCGCCGATATCAGCCATAGCCTCTATACCAATATCAAGTTGAAGATCGGCATATTTTTCTGTTACATTTTTATCTGAATGCTCGGTTTTAATGCCTTCGGGTGTCATCGGAAGATCGGAAACGAGCAACAATGCGCCGCGAGCAATACTATTTTTATGTCCCACAAGAAACAGGGTAGCTGTTTCCATATCGATAGCTATAGCTGATATTTTTTTAAGATAGAGCTTGAATTTTTCGTCCCACTCCCACATCCTTCTATTTGTGGTATAAATCACACCAGAGCGATATTCGAGATTCCTCATTAATATTTTATTCGACACAAATTTATGGAGTTTGAATGATGGCAAAGCTGGAACCTCGGGCGGGAAATAATCGTTTCCTGTTCCTTCGCCACGAATTGCTGCTATTGGGAGTATAAAATGCCCGATTTCGGTCGAGTGCTTTATACCTCCGCATTTACCCAGGAATAAGACACCTTTTGGTGCACGCGCAACCAATAGGTCCATAATCATAGCCGCATTCGGTGAACCCATGCCGAAATTTATCATCGAAAGGCCCTTGGAGTTCGTAGCCGATTGCATAGGATGATCTTTTCCCCATACATCACAATCGAATCTTTCTGTAAAACTAGCCATGTGATGATCGAAATTAGTCAGAAGAATATAATCACCTATCATGTCGGGCTTCGCACCGATATACCGAGAAAACCAATTTTTAGCTATATTGTATTTATTCACCACTCGATATCCTCATTAAAGGGGTTTCACAAAGCCTTACAATTATCTTAATAATAATCAATAGATAATCATTAGAACAGTTAATATCAAGGCCGAAGAACGGAATTATTAATATAATCGCTTCGAAAAGCTATTCATTTTTGGAGGCATTTTTCTATTAACCGATCCGATGGGTAAATCCCGAAAATCGAGAAGATAATTGGCCAATACAATTTTCACAAAGATCAACCAGGCCACAGAAGCGAATATAAACACGATTGTTCCGCCTGACCACGAGTTCAAAACAAGTGCCAAAGCCATCCCTGCGGCGGGTGCGTGCTCTGCGTTCATAATCGACATAAGAAACATAGCCAATCCGACAGCGAATCCCCCAAAAACCACAGTCGATGTATCGGTACTTGGTAACAGGCCTTTAGAATAGGCATATACAGCGGTAAAATAACATACAATTCCACATGAAACGCCGATAAGATAACCCCCAAGGAGTCTCCTAACCTGGGAATCATATGAATGTGGCATAGTAAAAGTAATAAAGGTGCTAGCTCCCAGTGAGGCTATAATAGCACCGTGATCGACCGTCCTGAGATACATTAATATCCCAACTATTGTTATCGTTGCTATTCCACACTGAAAAAAGTATCTAAAGCAATTATTTTTGAATTTTTTATCTATTAATTTCATAATATGCCTATTGATCCTCGAATTTGATTACTTCGCCTCCCGGAATTGGCCTAACTTTACCTGTGTTGACATCTAGAACTCTTCCGGGCAATATCTTTGCTGAATCGGTATATCCTCTTTTTTCCCAGTAGCCTGTAATATACTTTTCAGTAATCTCTATTTTGACAACCGATTTGGCGGATTTGTAGCCCCATAAATATGGCACAAAAAGTCTAATCGGACCTCCATAATCTTCGCCCAGAGGTTCTTCATCGAATTCATATGCCAAAAGCGTCTTTTCTTTCATGGCGATATCCCAGGGAATGCTAGTATCATAAACCAACCCGCATGACCATACCCTTACGAATTTGCCATCAGGAAGCGCTCCGACATCCCGTAGGATATCCGCCAAACAAATGCCACCCCACCTGCCTCTCACCGACCACCGCGTAACGCTTGTGAGTCGCGCTTCGACGGTTACCTTCTGAAACGCCATCAACTCTTCCCAAGAATAATTTTTAGGCCTTTCAACCAGACCACTCACCTCTATTTTCCATTTTTCTTTATCGAAATCACCGGGGTGGCCTTCGACCCAAAAAATCGGAGTATTCATCTCAGAGAGTTTGGACACTTTCTTTTCCTCATAATGGAATTTTTTAATTTTGCTTTTCGGATTGTAGCCTCGATAAGCTTATCTAAAAAATATGATATGGATAATAATTACGTATCGACACTTCGATATTAGCATTCTATATTATCGAAAAGATCAATCCCTTTTTCGGATATAACTGATACGAAAATCTCTGGTGGCATTGCGCAAAAGTTTATCAGTAAGCTTTCCATAAGCCTTGTCCGGATTCTCAGAGCCAAAATGAAAAAAGTTCCCGGTAAAACCGACATCGGCTATCTCTCGCTCGGCACGAGAGGATGACGTCCATATCGTTGCTCCGGTTTCGGCATCGCGCATCTTCACCGTCAGTATTGCCGAAACATTAACCTCGACACCCATTGATGTTAGCCCCGGAATTCCGTTAATATCTGCTGAAGGTTCCGAAAAATCGATGTTTCCTGTAATAAGTGTTCTAATGTCGTATTTTCGGTTCATAGCCTTTAAAGCGTCGGGTCCCATTGAGAATAAACCGAGATCGGATAGTAGCTCTTCTTCCGTCCCCAACTCTATAACTTTCACTCCAGCCTGATCTTCCGATATGGCTTCTAAAAAT
The DNA here is from genome assembly GCA_023145965.1 of bacterium. Lineage (NCBI taxonomy): Bacteria > bacterium. The sequence continues at coordinate 6,039 of JAGLDC010000068.1, forward strand.
TCCTGAGTTACATACTCGCTAAAATTGCCTTCAGAATTCGAATCGAATTCCACGAGTCCGATAGTTTCATATCCTTTGAGATCAACCTTAGGCGGCACCATGACCTTTGGAGCACAACCGACATAAAACATAGACACAATGAACAGAACAGTAATAAGTGTTAATTTCCTCATTTCTACTCCCTTATCAATACTTTGCAGTGAATGTAAACCTATAAATATTGCCAAGCCAGCGATGATTTGATAAAGCAATATCGAAATCCCAATTCTTGGCATTCAAACCCGCGCCCATCGATAAGCGCTCACCTTTAGAACCAGCACGTACAGCGAGAATATCGAAGAACACTATTTCCATACCTACACGCGGTGTCCATCTGTGGAGATTGCCCTCCTCTGAAACCAGGTCACCTGCAAAAACAAGGTCTTCGGCTATCTCCCAACTCAGCCCAATGGCTACCTGCCCACCCGGGGAATCAGACAATTCACTGGAACTGAGAAGAGCTATATCCGGTTCTCCAAGGGAGCGGGTCGCAATTCCGAAGCGCCATTTTTCAAAAGGCATATATAGCAAACCTACGTCGGCACAGAGGTTATACTTCGGGCCTTCGTAACTAGGATCGGCCCATAAATCGGCGCCGGGAGCAGATGTAATAAACATTTTAGCAGAAAGGCCTCCGTCGAGTTTGCCTGCAATCCTGCGCGCAAACACCAGACTCGCTGTGCGTTCGCCATAAACGTCCTTCACGGAACGCTCATGCCAAAATGCACCCGCCGTTCCAAACGATAAAGGTAAAACGAACGCTGCCGAGTATTCCATGAAGCCATCGAGTGACCAGCGCGATGAATACGTCCCAGAAAAAGCATACCTATCAAGATGCGCCGCTATCGCAGGATTAAAAGGAACCACAGACACACCTTCTCCTGTAGCAACTACGGCGCTACCCATCCCAAAAACGCGCGCTGGTTCAGCCTGCTCTTCGTAAAGCGCAAAACAAATACCTGCCAAAACCAAATATACTAAAAAAAACCGTTTCATTTTCAAATTTTATTACTCACCTTTATACAATGAAAACAGGAATAACCGCATTTCTACCTCTGTCTTATCATCGCCCCTTGCAAGAGTTGCTATAATATCGTCACGCTTCGATACGGCCTCGGCAAAAGGCGATATTCCAGCCTCGGCAAGAGGCTGAACGCGGTCGAAAGCCGAAACGGCAAGCGTTTTCGATATTCCGAAGTTCTTATTGGCCGAGGCTTCATAAGCACCGATAAACTCGTTAAGAGCTATTCGATATGGTTCGGATATCTCCAGCCTGTCATAAACAGACTTCAAATTATCACCACAATCCTCGAGCTGTTTAGTCATCTCTGCCTTTTTCATTGACATAGGCACAAAGCCCACTAAAAAACCGATAATAAGACAAATAAGCCCTGAAATAACATATTTCATTTTTCTCCCTGAAAATATTTTAACTCGTTAATTCCCTTTTTCTTTCTTCAAACCAACCATCTTCCCAATTCGTGAACAACTGTCCATATCGCTCATTTAATTTATCCATGATTTCCAAACATTCTTCTGTTTTATTCTTGTTTTTCAAAATTTGAAGAAGACCCTTTGCGATATTAAAATCGGGTTCGCTGAAATCTAACTCGGTCAAGATAGTTATTGCAACATTACCAAATCTTACACTTCTATCATGATCCTCTATAATAAAAGCAGCAGTCGCTGCTGAACTATATAGATCAAATAGTTGGAATATATCTTTTGGATTTCCATATCCATCGATAGCCTTTTCAGTCGAAGTAACAACCAATGGCCCTAATATATGGTCAGATTTAGTTATCGACTTGAGTTTATCGATATATTTACTCCAAAACTTAAAATCATCCTTTTCTGTCTCGCCTTTGAACCAAGGCAATTTCGTAATCTTTGAGAAATTGCAGAGAGGCCAGCTATCTAGGTCAATGTTCGGTGGAATTTTTATCTCTCCATCCGTTTTACCAAAAACCGCCACAAGGACTATTATTAAGAATACTCCTCCCACTATACTCAAGCAAACCATATCGAAGGTAGTAAAAGATATAATTCCCTCTTTTCTATGCTAGCGAAGATATTTCGCCCTCACAACTTTATCCCATAGCGGTTACTCGAAAACCAATTATCCATTTCATCTAATAATAACTATCGGCCTATTCTCCCTTATTTTTAATTCGACTCCCGCGTCGATATAGGTCAACTCGAAACGAACGGCATATATCCCCGCTTTAGTTGAGCTACCTATGTCCTTTTCGCCGTTCCACCAAATGCTCCCCTTATTATTTTCACGGACCGGAAGGTCTCGTGCAAGCCGGGATATATGTTGGCCAGTGAGGCTATAAACATCGATGTCCATACTTCCATTAGCACCCGTTTCCCACGATATTTCCACTTCATCATAGATCCCGTCGCCGTTGGGCGAAAACGGATTAGGTGAAAACCGGATATTCCGCAATACGGCATCCGTCTCCGATCCCCTGAGGTCTCTTCCGACAGCCCATAAGCCACTTCCTAGTTTAACGTTACCCGATATAGATGCCGCTTTGCTATAGTATGTTCCGCCATATGGCCTTGGAATTACAATATCACCGCCAAATTCTGTAAGTGAAAGCCGTTCCGGTTCCCATTGCCCAAGCCTTTCGGCAAGCCAATGAAGGCGTAGAGTAATAGGCAGTAAGGCTTCCGCACCGGAAACCCGTATCTCGCGACGGACCACTGAAATCTCTGCAAGGTTTCCCTGACTTCCGGCGAAAGATGGATATTTAACTACCAGAGTTGCAGGGACAGCCGGAAAATTCGATAGGTCTGAACTTGTAATCGCAACCATATCACCAGATGGTGTGTCGAACACTAGTGTATCTGAAGCCGAGAATCCAGCATCGAAAACCGTTATAAAGCTGTCAATAGTTGTCGGGGCTGAAATTAATCTCGATGGATTATCGCTTGCTACTGAGAAAGGATATTCAGGCGGCAACGAGTCACCATTATCGGGCAAGAAAGCGAGATTACCCGCAGAATCGATCGCGGTGAAAAAGAAACTCAATGAGGTTGCTAACGGAGAATCAACCGCGATGGGTTCTTCAACGGGGATATTTCCGAACCATGTTATTCCGTCCTCGACAGAACCCATCTCGATAGAGTCCCACTGTGCCCCAGTCGAATAATGCAAAAAAGCCCTTTTCACTTCGATGTCGTCACTTATGTCAGCTTGTATTAGTAAATGAAGAGTATTCAGAAGATGCTGCAGACTATCCGTCAAATCATAAGATATTTGTGGAGGTGTAATATCTACGGGTCTATGCGCTGAAAGCTCGACCGGAGTCCCAAGATTCCAGTCGAGTTGTGTTTGCTGAGGATCGGCTGGTTCTTTAGGTTCATTGGAGATAGGATCGAGGCCGGCGGAAATTGACATATCGATCACATTAGGATCGATATCGCCATCTGCACCACCACCAAAATTCCACTGAGATGCACTCCCTGGATTGACCCATCGAACACCGCTTACGCCGTTGCCATCATGCCCAAGCGAAAGCACAATGAAATCCCAATACTGGAAATCGTCGAAGTTCGCCTCTCCGAAATGGTCGATAAATGCAGACTTATCGATTAATATCTTAACTTTGTTATTTACAGTGTCCACAGAAACATTAACAGCTGTAATATTTTGAGTATACCCATCCTCGATGCTTTGGCCATTAGAGGCAAACATCCCGACCCACCAACCATCGACAGATATAGCCCAATCCCAATAATCCGTGGGAACAAAGCTTGCGAATCTGTTTTCCAATCCTTGACTCGATCCACCCCCATGCGCATCAATATAGATATCCAGTTTTTGTGTATTAAGCGGGGGATAATAAGGTGCCCAATCGACAATCTCTTCCGGTGCGAGATCACCTAATTCAACTTCGAACTCAATCTCATCAGCTTCTGCAAAGTCTTTAACTATAACTCCGAGTATATCGAATGAACCATCGACAAAGGCATTATCCGTCGGGTAAGTATAACTTCCAGGGCCGTAATCATCGCCATAGGCATCGCCCCACTGCCGAAGTATCGATGCTGCCTCCAGGATTATCTCAATAGTCGTCGTCTCGGATTCCTCTACAAGCACCGAATCTATCTTCGTTGGTGCATAATCGGGCGAATTCGGAAAAGCTATAACATCCCAATAACCCGAAGATAATCTGTTTAGTCTAAAAAACCCATCTATTCCGCAAAGAGAGCTAATAGAATAAGCGGAGGGATTTGCAGTATCAGAAAAAGTCGCAACTAGCGAACATCCCATTGCTGGAACAACATCCCCCGAAATAGCACCAGTAAAAGGCTCAAGCGTCACTTCTAGTGACTCGTTTGGGGGATCGGTAACTTGCACATCGATGATCTGAGAAGGCCAATATCCTGGAGACTCGACGGAAACTACCGCTATAGTGTCCCCGACTTCGAGACCGGTGAGCTGCCATGAACCATCCTCCTGAGATGATATCGACGACTGTTCCCCGGCGTTTATTTGTGCCAAAGGAAAAGGTGGCGAGGTTATATCGCTGAAATAGACTGTTCCGCCAATAAATGTCCCTTCGAAATCAGGGATGCCATCGCTATCAGCATCAACTATGATAGTTTCGAAAACTTCGAGAAGATCAGGGCCAATTCCATCGCCGACTGTAGGTTGATCTGGCATGGCATCGGCAGCAAAATAACCATCGCCGCCGACGAGGAGCGTCGCAATCGCTATCTCCGCACCGATGGGAAAACCATCAGGGAAAACCGCCGTCCACGGCAGGCCAACTTCGGAATCAAAAGAACCACTACAAGCTGAAAGGCATTCGCCATCGATGGACGTCGAAGTGTTTTCATCTGCGGAATAAATATTGAAAGCGCCTCCATTCCAAGCACCCATGAAAATCTCTATATCCCGGTCGGAGGTGATATCGCGCGCCCAAGTGCCAGTCCAGCCATCTTCTGCACGGAATGAAAAACTTCCGCCACTACCACAATCGAGATAACAGGTTACACCGTTTTCGGAAATTGAATAATGAATACCTATATATAGGTATTCA
>JAGLDC010000069.1 GCA_023145965.1 bacterium
TCCTGCCGGGAAGAGGATTTCAGCCACATAAACATCGTCCATATCTGGATCGGTGAGGACATTTTCAGTGGAACTCCAGCTATTGAACGAGCCGCCCACTGTTACATCTCCTGTAATCTCCTCTAGAGTCATATCCAATTGAAAGGTCACTGTCACATCTATAGAAGTGACATCCACAATATGAAGAACTCCCGGAGAGGATTCGTCGAGTGGCACACTATTCTGATCGGAACCTGTTGCTGTTGAAGTATCCGTCGAGTCGAAAACCTCACAATAATAGTTAATGTCTCCTACAGAAGATGGCGCAGGTATTGTCCCCGTATATTCGTCGTTATTTCCAACATCCCCGTTATAGGTCATCTCGATCTCATCCCAGACAACCGAGGAGGCTTCTTTCCAGTATATCGTAGCTGCCAAACCTTCGCCGCGACCGGTCGAATCCGTAACACCATCCTTCCAAATTTGAAAATAAACATCTATTGGCGAATCGAGGGGTTGATCGCTATCAGAGTTAGGCCAAATATTACCGCACCAACCTACTGCAGCAAATGCAATATTAATTGATAAAATCATCAGAAATGCTAGTTTCCAGGCTTTCATTTTGCCCTCCTTGTTTTATTATTTTAATAAAAAAATCCTTTTAGTGGTTAAACTTCCACTCGCTGTAACCGATACTAGATAACATCCTACAGGAAGTTCTTTGCCGTTGTTATCCATGCCGTCCCATTCGATTGTTTGACGCGTCAATCTCCCTATAATACCATCTCTATCGCTTTTTGAGCAACTCCAGACCTTCTTACCCGAAATGCTATATATATCTACTGCCGGAGACTCATTAATATTAAAACCAATTCCAAGGTCTATTTTAACTGATGAATTAAATGGATTTGGGGAGGCTCCGACTGTTAATCCACTTGGATTAAGAGCATCGTCAATCCCAACAATAAAATCGCTTAAACAAAACTCCTCGATAAATGCGTCAGCCTCACTACGGACAACGAAGCATAAATCCACATTATCAGCATAAGCCTCGATATAATTGTACGAGCTAGCACATTGGATAGTGAATTCACCACCCGAAACCGAATAAAGCGGTGCACCACCTCCTCCGGCAACAAAATAATGGATTCCATCCACATAGCTATGCTCATAACAATGATCGTGTCCCGCAGTCACAACCGCAACACCATATAAGTCATAAAGTGGTTTCAATATCGAACGCACAAGTATATTACTGCCATGGTTACTTGTAGAATATGGCGATTCATGCTCATTCACTATTATCCAACGAGTAGTCGAGGGTATAGAATCGGCAAGAGTCGCTTCTATCCAATTGTATTGTTCGCTTCCTTCAGCAAAATTATTATAGACATTAATATTGAGTATCGAGATGCATCCTGCGTGGATAGCATACCATTCTTCATTATTAGGCAGATCGAATAGATATTTATAAATATCGTATGGTATCTCGTGATTACCTATAGTCGAGACATAAGGCACTCGAGCCGCAAGCGTATCTGTTGCCCTAAAATATGCATCCCAATCGCCGACGCTCCAAGCGGCATCCCCTAAATCTCCTGTGTGTATAACTAGTGAGGGATTCGTTTCGACCATCCTCTCGCACACTACCGTATGCACACTCTCGTTGGTTCGACAATCACCATAAATGCAAAACCTTATCGGTGAACCTGGTCGAGCCATCGTTCTAAATGAATAAACCGGTGAGACATCATCACCGGCAGTTATACGATAATAAACCCTTGTCCCAGCGGAATATCCCGAAATATTATAAGAAGCGCGTATATCGATTTCAGAAATATCTACACCATTATCGAGAGTTCCGTCGCTCCAATAAGCAGCAGAATCATCCCATTCGATATTTGCAGAATCCCAAATATCCTTGCCGAATTGGATAGTTGCTCCACTTGTCGAAGGACAGGTAAGATACGGCCCATAATTGATGCCAGCTAAAATCGAGCTAACAAACAAGATTAAAGCAATAAAATAACTCTTTTTTGTTAATACTACCATAAACTCAATATAAGAATAATTAACTTATAAAATATATATTCATTTATGGTTTTCGCAATCTATATTGCTCTTAAAACAGCTGCTACCTCGAAAGCATTTATAATATTATCCTCTAACTACAGCAACAACGGTAAATAATGGAATAAATTTATGAAACTACAAATTTCGCTATATCATCGAGAAAGATAATATTACCCTTTTAAATCTACAGGATATTCAAAGGTTACCTTTTGAAATTCATAAGCGATTAGCCTTATTTCCCAACTCGACATATATCATAAAATCTTATGGTATTCTTCAGTTATTCTATCAATACAATCAACATCAGCAATTCTCGAAAGATCGATTTTCAAGAATCCCGCCCTGTTCGAAAACCACGTAATTTGACGCTTTGCATAATTACGAGTCTTTTTCGCTATATCCGCCTTTAATTCGTCATAAGAAATATCGCCTCGAAGATGGCTCATAATCTCGCGATATCCTATCGCGCTCATACCGGGACTTTTCTCATCGAAGCCCGATTGCATAAGCTCGCGTGTCTCATCTATCCAACCCCCATCGAGTAGCATCCCTACCCTCTTATTTATTTGATGATACAATTGCTCGCGATTCATATTAAGAAAGAACTTCAAGAACCGCCAATTAGATGCGGGGGAATAGGTTTGCTCAAAATTATCGCTAAGCGACTTGCCAGTCGAATAATACACTTCGAGGGCTCGGATTACTCGTCTATGATTATTCGGATGTATTTTCGAAGCTGATTCTGAATCGAGCTTTGTGAGAAGAGAGAAAAGATTCTCCCCATTGTTTAACCTCGCTTCTAGATCCAATCTTATAGAAACATCTGGCTTAGGTGCTTCGAATATGCCTTCGGTTAACGCTTTTATATATAATCCTGTTCCACCTATTATTACCGGCACTCCCCCGCCTTTTTGGATTTGATTAAGGCGTTCGACGGCGAGTTTAGCCCAATTAAATGCTGTGCAGGTCTTATTTGGTGATATATATCCAACAAGGTGGTGCTTTATTTCAGGATCAATAGGGGCGCAGGTTCCAATAGGCATTTCTTCATAGACTTGCCGCGCATCGGCGGAGATAATCTCCCCACCTAATCTTTTTGAGACTTCAATACCTACAGCCGTTTTGCCAATAGCAGTAGGACCGGCAATAATAATTGCGAGATTTAATATAGTCAATTCATTAAGGGGTCACATCATATGATGTCAGCTCTTCATAATAGGAGTGATCAGAACCACTTTCGTAATAATCGTCGCGCTTCACCAAGCCGACTTCGTCAGCACACCATATTGTGCTTAGAATTGTGTCATTCCCGAAACTTACCGCGAGAATTGCATCGAGGCGAAGGCAATCCTCAAAGGTGCCAGCAGGAACCGTAACATCTTCGACACCAATTACTGTTATAAAGAATGTAATATCAGCGGAAAGAGGACCCACCTGTTTATGAATTAAAGTTGTAAAAGTGTCACCTATGGCGAATTCTAGTGGAATAACCCTAAATGGAACAAAAGGATTCCCTCCAAATTCTTCGATTGTCGTATTAACCTCGCCCATCCAAACATAATCACCATCATTCAAGAAAAAGCTGGAATCCTGATCGACTTGCCTGAACCACGATAACCCTACCGGGTAATCAGGCTGAACATAACCTAAAGTATCCTCAGAAAAAACGACAGTGCCGGAAATAACCTTAGTTGTAACATATTGCGTATCAGGATCAGTTTCGGAACAATTGTATATCCACGTTACCCCCTCCATCAAAGGAAAAGAGACAGTGTATATTTTATCATCTTCAGGATCATCTCCACCGCCAACACCACACGCCAAGAAAAGCGACAAACAAAGCAAGGCGATTAAACAGATAAATTTTTTAGAAAACATAAATACCTCCGCTATTTTCTTTCAAACCTTTTTTCCAATTCATCGATGGATATTTTTACAATAGTAGGCCGCCCATGAGGACAGGTATATGGTGACTGTGTTGCGAATAATCTATCAAAAAGATAAGCCATCTCTTCAGAAGTCATTTTATCTCCAGCCTTTATGGCCATATGACAAGCGGCCAGGGCTGCAAATTCTTCTATAGCGCTCGAACCAGCACCACCATCAGCTATATCGTCGAGCATCTCTAGAAGCGCTTTTCCTTCGCCAAAATGCGGGATTTCCTGCGGGACAGCCTCGACAAGAATATGCCCCGGCGCAGTAGGGCCAAACTCGAAACCCAGGCTTTCAAGGCTTTCACGGCTCTCGTCGAGAGTTGTCTCTTGAAAACCATTCAGTTTAATAGCAATTGGGAAAAGTAATCTCTGACCGACTCCCGGCTCTTTATGAAGGCGTTCGAGAATCTCTTCATAAAGAATCCTCTCGTGAGCGGCGTGCTGGTCGATTATTATTATCCCACCTTTAGTTTCGGCGAAAATATAAGTTCTATGAATTTGCCAGAAAGCCGGTAATACACCCTCATCTCGGTCATTACGAGGAGGATTATAAAAAGTAGGCGTCGAGAATATCTCGTGTTCTGTGATTGCCTTCTCTCTCTGTGGTGACTCGAAATCGAAATTCGCAGGTGCATTTTGAGGTGATCGCATAGTAAAATCTGAGCTAAAAGAACCAGGTTTCCTAATAATATCAAAAAAATGTCCATCCGCCTTAGCTTCTATCGCGGATGAGATAGCTCTAGTAACAGCTTTGAAAATCGAGTCAGTCCTACGAAAACGAACTTCGAGTTTCATTGGGTGAACATTTATATCAACCAATTCGGGGTCCACCTCCAGATACAGCATCACCTGCGGAAATTGACCAGAGGGTAAAGTGCCCTCATACGCCCTTTTAATTGCGGCTGATAATGTTTTGCTTTCTATTGGACGCCCGTTCAGAACAAATCGAATATTACGACGGCTACCCCAATGAATATTGGGCGGCGCGGCGAATCCGAAAACTGCAACCCCCGGCTCACCCGCCTCGATCTCTTTCATTTCTGAAACGCGTTCTGATCCCCAAAGCGCAATAAGTCTTTCCTTATATGTGTTTACTCGAGGGAAATCCATATGCACTTTTGAACCATGTTTTAAAACGAACGCAACTCTCGGATATGCTGCAGATACCCTTTCGCATATATCGAGCACATGTCCAAATTCTGTAATCGCTGTTTTTAGAAACTTCCTGCGTGCCGGTGTATTGTAGAAAAGTTCGGCCACTCGAACAGTCGTGCCTATTTGCGCTCCTACCTCGTTTAAATCAAGTATTTTACCATGATCAATGATAGCTTTTGCACCGAGCTCATTAGCGATGTTGCGAGAAATAATCTCTATCCTGGATATAGAAGCAATGGAAGGAAGCGCTTCACCACGAAATCCAAGGGTATTTATGTGTCTAAGGTCGTCAGCATCGGATATCTTGCTTGTGGCATGACGGGTAAGTGCAAGATAAATCTGATTTGGGGCAATTCCGTATCCATTGTCAGTCACAACAACCAAGTTTTTGCCACCCTCTTCGACTAAAATTTCTATTCTTGTAGCATCAGCATCGATAGAATTTTCGACGAGTTCTTTCACAACACTGGCCGGTCTTTCAACAACCTCACCTGCGGCTATCCTATTGGCAACATATTCCGAGAGAACTACGATATCACTCATCGATCGGTCTCCCAGTTTCTAGGATAAGACTTCAGATAGTGGCAAAAGCGGACACTCATCATTCTTTTTGCTTTTTCGATAGATTCTGAGTAAAGCAATTCCTTTTCTTTACCAGAGTGATTTTTCAGGCCGGAATACCGAATAATGGTCCATAGAAGGTGATTTCTCTTGTATCTGAATGTCTTTTCGACTTCGGCGAGGCAATCACTATTCAATCTTTCGGCGGCATCTTGTAAAGCCAAGGCGGAAACCCCATCAGAGAGCTGCAATGCGGCGGACATATCGTTCGCGTTCTCGGCCGTATCCCACAGGTGTTTTATCTTACAGAGTTCGCGAGTAATCTCTGTCGAGCCCGCACCCATAACCAAAAAAGAAAAGTATTGAAGATAATCTTTTTTAGCCTTATATAGATTTTTTTTGTATAATTTGTTTTTATTTAAAACAACAAATAAATAAATAACAACCGCTGCAAACAATACACTTAAAGTTATGTAATACTCAATTTTCACAGTATTAAAGCCTTGTAAATTTGTAATTGAAAATCATTGATCAACTTCTTCTTTGATATTCCGGCCTTCAATCTTTTCGCCTAGAGGACCTATCCAAGGGATTTTCCAAAGCTTTCCTTGAATAACATAGATTACACCAGCAAGCGCGACAATTGCGGCTAGAAAAAGGGCAACTTTCCAAAAAAGCGCTCCTAAAATGGCTACTATCTCGAAAAGAAAAAGAATGATCCCTTGTTTACCATGTTCATATGCGAATCTATTAGTGTTCTTGCCCTTGATATATGGGATAAAGCATAAAAATGGGATATAAGCTAAAAGAGCTAATCCTCGACCTTCATCAATTTCGTCCATTTCTATCGGTTCCGATGCGCTATAGAAAGAATCGCCTTCGCCGATAAACCTCCCTTTGCGAGCAAAATCCTTTATAAATCCGATATTATCCTTCAATATTATACCGCCTCTGAGGCCGATAGGAAAAATTTAGCTTTAACGATCATCGGGTTTTCCGGATACTCTTCGATGAATTGGGTTAAGAGCTCTTTCGTTTTTTGCGGATTACCAGCTGATTTATAGTTTAAAGCTGCTTTATATAGCAAATTCGCACGATCGAAATATTCGGGATATTCATTGTAAAGCGCTTCGAGATCAAACGCAGCGGATTTATATTCGGCTCGATCAGATTTAACTCCGGCTAAGCCTGCACGAGCACCTATTATCATATCCATATCTTCAAAACCGCTTTGCAGAAAGGCATTCCAGTAGATTTCTGCTGAATCTGGCGAGCCGGAAGAGTAATATATATGCCCGAGAAGAAAACTCCCAACCTTATAGGCATCGGTTTTGGGATATTTATCGACAAGAACAAGAAGAGAATCTCTTGCTTCGCTGAACTCGTTAGCTTGATATGCAACCTGAGCAATACCCAACAGGGATTGGGCCTTCTCGGCTTTTGAATTGGAGTAGTTCTTCAAAATAACAATGCCTGCGACCAAAACCACGAGCACAAGCACCATAATTATAACACTCTGCATGTTTTCCTTGGCATATGATGCCCCCTGAACCATCGTAGTAACGAATTTATCCTCTTTCATCTCATGCTTGGTCATTTTATGCTTTTCCATCGATCCTCCGTTATGTGCCTTACCCCCGGCCCGACTTGAACGGGCGACCTACGGTTTAGGAAACCGTCGCTCTATCCACCTGAGCTACGGGGGCATAAATCATAATTAACAAAATACAAAACCTTCCGCTTGAAAAAACTCCCAAGCGGGCTAAGGGTGAACGGCATAGAAATTACAGAACAATTTAGGTTATGTCAAGTGTAATGTTCAATGAGCTATCGATTAGAAATGATTGAAGATTGCAGTAAAATATTCAGAGTGTATTCGGTTTTCAATTGGCTTCATCCAATAGCCAAATTGTAGATTAACCAGATCAATACAGCTCGCTAAATTTCAAAGAAATAACATTATTAATCCCTAAATAGATCTCAACGCTGTCATAATTTTTGTTATTTCAACAATAAGGTTCTAATATAGACATCACTCGTTTAAAAATCTCCGCTCCTCACTCTCGACTTAATTCCCCTTGCGCCCCCGAAATCCATATTTTATATCGTGTGACAAAATAAAAAATGGAGAGGAAATAAAGGACAAAAAAACTTTGAAATAGCCTTGAAAAAACTCGCAACTACCCTTTCCGAACATGTGAGTAACAAAGACAGGCGATGGGATGTCAAGGGATTCGGCCACACTATTTTGCCGAGTTACGTAAATTAACGTATGCCATCGGGGAGCCGACGCCCGGATTTTCTTGGGAAAATTCTTCGACTACGGAAGCGAATCGTGCTGAAAGCGCGTTGAGCACGAATGCCTCCGGCGCTTGCCGGTTCGCGTTCGGCGGGCTGAACCGGCACGGCGGGCAACCTCTCCGGCGCATTGACCGAGGGCAAGTTGCAGGCGGGGGCTATAACCGCCGCCGACCCGATTTCGTGGCGCGTGGTTGTGGGCGCGGCATTGGGCGGAGAATTTACGAAGGTTATCCTTGTCGACCCACCGGGCGACGATACCAAACCGACGAACCTCTCTGCGGACATGGTGAAACGCGCCGCAC
>JAGLDC010000070.1 GCA_023145965.1 bacterium
CAAGAAGGATGATCCTTAACTCATCAGGTCAGCTCTGGTGCTCGAATTATGGCTGGTTGCACGACTATTTCGCGAGAACCTCCGGCGATGGCAGTTATATCTGGAACGGCACGGGCGCACAGTCCGCGAATTTCAATATTACCGGTCATGGCACAATCGGCACGGAACTATATGTCAACAACTGGATACGCAAACCGGACAACGACGGAATATACTGGAGCGGCAACGGCTGGCATATATATCCAGCCAATGGGTCGGACATGCGGATGCGAACAGGTGGTTCGAACGGCGGAATTATGGGTATGACGGCAGGAGATATTCGCGGCTATGTCCATTGGACGACGAGCAATGAAATCGGTTTTCTGAATTCGGGTCGCGGCTGGTCGCTTCGGGTCGACAACTCGGGCAACACGTTCGCAACATCGAGTTCTCGCGCGCCCATTTTCTACGACTCGAACCACACCGGCTATTATGCCAACCCTTATGGCGACAGTTATTTCCGTTCACTGCGAATGCCCAACGGCGGCTCTCAAAGATTTGCCGATGGCGGAGTGGCCGCTTATGTATTGCAGGCGGACTATTGGTATGACCACGACGGCAGCGGAAGTATGTATGCCGGCGAGCCCGGCAACGATGTCCGTTTCCGCGGCACAATGCATTTAGGCGACGCAACAAGCGATTACAAATACTTCCAGGGACAGTTCTATCCGGAAACACAGTCAGATTCCCACCGATATCTTGGTGCGCGGACAACCTCGTCTTATGGATACGGTTATTGCGGGACATCGAGCAAGTGGTTCTATTATGTTTACTCACATTATCTCCGCTATAAGAGTAGTGTAGGTTCTTTCGACACATACGACGATTTGGCGCTGTTGGATAACATGGTTAGCGTAACAGATACTGTTTGGGACCCTATACTCCAAAATCATTTCGTAATAGGTAAAGAGGAAAATATGCCTCAATGTATTACAAATTATGGAGAACGAGCTTCAAACCCTGATGTCGGACAGTTTATTGATGTTGCTAAATCAATCGGTTTGGCCTATGGTGCAAGCAGACAACTTAACCGTGAAACTAAAGCCCGCGATGAGCGCCTCGTTGCCCGCACCGACATCCTCGCCGATGCTATCGGCGTTAATTTCAGTGGAAACCAAAAGGGCGGCGTTACGAGGAAGATATTCGATTTCGGAACTTCAAAGATGAATGATGACGAAGTCCGGGTGGAGTTCACAGATGATTTCGCATCCCAGCTCGATGAAGACTATATTCCAGTCGTAATAATTACGCCCACTTCGCCGAATGCCGGTTTTTATGTTGCCGAAAAGAACAACCGAGGATTTAAGATCATCAGAATGTCGGGCGATGGCGAATTCTCATTCGACTGGAGCGCTTTCGCCAGAGTCGAAGTGGAGGTCGCCGGTTCGGATATCGACCACATCGACGATGTTTTCTATCGTCCTTCCTTCGACCTGCCGCGCGGCGACTACAAGGAGTTCGTTCCATACATCGGCGAGCTGAAAGATACGATAACGACTTACGACCCGAACAAGGTCTATCCCGTCGATATGGAACAAATCCTAAAAGACAGCGAGGAACGCCGCTTACAGGAAGAGATCATCAGGAAAAAATCGATTACTCCCGCAGATACATATAAAAATGATAATACCGTCGAAGAACATGTGCCGCCGACGGATAATTACGTCCCGGCGACCGATCCGGCACAGGAGAAGAGCGGGAGCAATATCGCCCCCGGCGCGGTCCAGCCGAACGAATTGTCGGGAAACGAAAACTCCGCGCCGGACGCGGAATAATATTGACCGTAGGGGCGAGGCCTGCCGCATACGGTTTGAAAACGATGATTGCGATATTTCCCCGCAGGGGCGGGTTTCCCGTCTCGTCATCGCAAATCGCACCGGTTTCAAAAAACGGGCGAGGGGACCTCGCCCCTACGAATTGACAATGCGAAATCGCCCGAAAGCGGGAGCACACAAGGTGTTCCCCTACGGGATGGGAGGAGAATTCTGGATTTCCCTACGGTCGGCAATGACAGGGTTATTGCGGGAGATTTCTCCCTTCGGGTCGAAATAGCAGAGGGGAAGCGGGTCGGGAATGACGGATGAAGGGTATTGTCCGTTGACCATCGGCTAAAGGTAATCCGCGAGCGGTTTACCCACCGATAAACCGAGTTCTTCAATAAGGCTATAGGCGGTTGCCAGCTCGAATCCGACCTCCTTCGGCCGGTGAGCATCGCTGCCGACCGAATTGATCTGGACACCTTTATCGCGGGCGATTTTTAGCAGTCGCCTCGATGGATACGGTTCCGAAAACCCGCGCCTCATCGCCGAGGTGTTTATCTCGATACCGATATGTAAATCGGCCATCTTCTCAAATAATAAAGCAGCTTCCACAGCAAAAAGCTCTTCGAGTTCGTCGCCATAAAAGGCGCGGCCGTATTTTTTTATACCGTCGAAATGCGCGATTGTTGGGAATAAACCGCTATCTATAAGGTCATCCATCGCGGAAATATAATCCGCGATTGCTCTCTCAACGGAAACAGAGCGGTAATACCCGCAGGCCTCTCTCCTGCTCGTGATGCCAATATTGTCGAGGCAATGCACCGCCCCCAAATGGAAATCTGGTTTATACTTCTCGATGAATTCTTTCACAAGCGAAGCAAAATGCTCACTATAGCTAAACTCGAAACCGAGGAGTATTTGTGGCGAAAGTAACTTCTGGGAAATAAACCGAATGGTATCGATGTAATCCATTACAATCCTATTTTTCAGAAATTCGAGGTTACCATTGACACGCATGAACCTGTCTAAACCGATGCGTTTGGGGTTGAGGTCGATATGTGTTGTAAAGCATATTTCAGAAAGGCCTAATACAGTAGCTTTGTGGACTATAGCCTCAACCGAGGCTTTAGAATCGATACTAAAATCTGGGTGAATGTGAAAATCTATCATTTTACAAGGAAGATTTCATATGTAGCAAGATCAAATTTACCGCTATAGACTTTCATTAAATATATTCCACTCGCAGAAGCTTGCTCGGTAAGGTCTTTTCCATTCCAAAGAAGTTGTGTCCCTCCTATCGAAGGGCAACTGGTCATTGTGCTGATTTCATTTCCGAGGATATCGAAAATTCTTCCGCTAATATCCTGTTTTTCTAGGGTTTGGACGATTATCGAGACCGAAGAATTGAAGGGATTCGGTCTAGGCGGCAGTATAGTGTAGTCTTCCGGTAAACTTTCGCGAATGCGAGTAGGGGTGTAATGATCGACCGACATCACAAGTCGCTGAAGTGTGGGATTATAATTAATTGTGTCGATTCCGAATAAGGTTGACCATGTGGAATCAAAGAAGGGGCATTCTGGTATCGAATCGAAGACACCGATTACCTTGAAATATACTGTTGCACTATCCTCGCTGAAGATAGCCGAGCTATCGTTCCAAAGCACGTTAGCGCCGAAAGAATAATTCATTTTGTCTATATACCAAATAGAACCGAGCTCTGCCGTATTTCTGAAATCGGAAGTTAAGCGGTTATATGGTTCGGTGGTGTCTGAATAAAAATGGTAGCCAACTCCCACTGGTGGAGGAAGAAGCGCATCGAATTCAGGGTCGAAACCAGATGTAGCGGAATCATCCATGCCAAGCGTCAAACCTTCTCTAACGATAGTAGAGCCTTCTTCATATAGATTAAGGATAAGCGAAAAACCTCCGACTCTATCCAAGGGCAGAACTGTAGAAACGGATATAACAAGCGCAAACGCCATAAAAATGTGTTTATTCTTCATCTCAAATATTATGAGGGCGCCATTTAGATGACGCCCCCCCTTACAAATCCAGTGTTAAATAACTATTTTAATTCTATCTGAGAAGAGTGATTTTTTGGGTATGGATCTCTCTTCCGCAGATCAATCTGCAGTTATAAACTCCACTTGGAGCATCGCGACCGGAATCGTCCTTGCCGTTCCAAACTTTCTCGTAATAACCAGCATCGAGAATACCCGAATAGAGTGTGCATACGCGTCTTCCAAGGATGTCGGAAATCTCGATTGTCACTTTACCGTATTTCGCTAGCTCGAACGGAACGGTTGTTGTAGCATTGAAAGGATCGGGTCGGTTAGGATAGAGTTCGACTCTCATTGGTAACTTCTTCAATTCATCGATTTCGGTGCTGTATATCTCGAAAGTATCTGTTATCCATTCACCCTCGCTGAATGCACATACTTCCTTAGCTTGAAGTATGAAATAATATGTTTCCGCACTATCGAGGACAAATTCTGCAACCGGAGAATCGAAAGTAAAGACGCTATCGGTAATAGTAAATCCCGGGGTGGTTTCATCGAAAGTGGATCCTCCAACAACGAGCGATATGCTGTCGAATTCACCTTCATCCCAAGTCCAGTCGATAATTATGAGTGAATCGTTATAATACCCGGACGAGGGTATGAACAACGTTCCGGCGACAGTGTGTGACCATACAGGGGGATCAAGATCGACTATCCATGAACCGGATACTGGGGACGCGAGGCAAAAACCATAAATATCCTCTACGGTGATTAGTTGTGCGCTTACATAGAAACCATCGGTCCAAGCAGATGAAGGCGTATAGGTAAGTTCGCTTACCGTAGGGTTAAACGAGAGTCTCGAGTCAGCTATTGTCATTGTATCACCGTTGACCTCGACGACTATAGTGCTTTCATCAACGCCATCTGGATCGATAATTGACCAAATAATCGGGCCAGTGGCACAACAAATATAACCATCTTCGTAACCTGCAAAATGAACGCGCGGGCCTTCCATAACAATGTAAACGGTAATCTCTTCGTCGAGCCAGTTAGCCGGTCCGACATCGATATTGTCACAAACCTGAATCGCGATAACCGCAGAATCGGTATCGACATCGAGAGTGAACTCGACCAAATCGGCGGAATAACTAGCAGTAACAGGCACACCATTAACGAAAACAGTCAACGATTCTGGATTGACTCCAGCAATTGAGTCTGTAACGGCGATTGTAACATCCAGGTGATCTAAACCGATTGTATCGCCATCGCCGATGGAACCATTCACGATGATGGGAGGAGCAGTATCGATAGTATAAGACCATGCGCGATGGCTTGTCATATCGAGTGTAGTGAACAAGCTATCATAAGCATTGACAACCTCCACCTCGACCAAATAACCGTTCGGG
The DNA here is from genome assembly GCA_023145965.1 of bacterium. Taxonomy (NCBI): domain Bacteria; species bacterium. The sequence goes on from JAGLDC010000070.1 coordinate 5,206, forward strand.
AAAGCGGTTGAAGGATCGACTACGATTGTGTGTATAGAATCCCTTGGGCCGCCATCGTGATCTATAATGCCGCCATCGAGCATGATTCTCGAGCTATCGGTGATCATAGAGTTTCCATCGTAAAGATAATAGACTATATCAGTATCCGGAACAGAGACGAAATCACCATCGTAGGGCAAAATTGGATGCGCTCTGGGGCCGTGTGAGTTCATGATCCATGTCCAACCAAATGGAACACCGGGGCATGGATTTGGAATGCCATAGTCCGGATCATCCGTAAGACCTGCAAGTGTCGAAGTTACCCAACCATCAGGTATGTGGCTAAGCCCGCTAGTCCAGCTACCTGGATTCCAATATGCTGTATCAGGCTCCATTACCTCAGATGAGACATTGATACCCACTCCCTCGCCCGGAACGCCTCCGATAACATTGATCGGCATAAGAAAACCATCTAGAGAAAAGCGCCAATGGATGCTAGACAATCTAATCGAGCCAAGAGCGTCTTTGCAGTTGATCCATACATCTAGAAGCGAATCGGTCTGAATCGAGCTATCTGGAGGGAAGTGGTTCGGGCCTATTGTCGGGCCTACCAAATCACAGAGAAATCTGCCAGAATCTGATGCAGAGGGGCAACCATCGATATCCTCGGCTTCAGCTAAATGGAACCAGTAGTATCTAGCATTTTGTAGAGCTTCAGGTGGGTCGAAATAAAGGGTATCGTCATGGAAGGATAATTCAGGATAATCGATACCGACATAAAGGGTTCCTGCTGCCGTGATAAAGCCGAAGAATATTCTGGTGCTATCAACATAGGAATCCTCATCGTGAATATACATTTTAATAACTTGATTTGGATCGGAAGTTATCGTTCCCCAAAGAGGTTCGATTGTTTCCACAATCGGGCCGATGTAATCCGAGCCTTCAAGCCAGACAGTAAAAGGAGGCGATATTGTAGAAGAGTCAGTTGTGAAAGCCTCGAAACGGAGGGAGTCGAGACTATCATCCAAAGGAGGATTGTTAACGGCAATATTCCAGAATGCAAATCCCATCTCGCCCTCCGCTAGGGTAGAAGGAACTGTCGATTTTACTGTAGTCTCAGCCACACCTAGCGTGCAATAATCAGCGCTTGTTAAGTCGAGTGATACCCTCATATCGCTAACAGTGCTATCCGAGTTATTCGTTACACCGACGGTTAACGAAAAAGGATTTGGAACAAGCTGACAGTTTGTAGCAATGAGGTTATGTGAGTAAGATACATTCATCCCATAAATGCCGGCTACAGAGGCTGTGCTATCGGCGAGACCGTAACTAGTTTGGATAATTATTGTCGAGCCGGGGGGTGTCGTAACTGGATACCACCATGATAGAACTGCGGAATCGAAATATTCGTTCATCGTTATAGTTGGAGCCCAGTATATCCCAAGGAAATCATGAATATCGCCGAAAGCTATTCTATCGGGCGTTGTATTGGGAGGAAGACTCAAAACAGCTTTTGTAACGAGAGCGTCATCGGTTGTGTCGGTTGGGTCACCCTCGAAGGCTTGCCAGTATGGCGGAAGTTCCCATCCGTGTCCCACATCGGGCAGAACTCTGCAGCTATCCGATAATGGGATACCCGGTGCAACAATGCGAGCTGTATCCGATCTACCTATTTTTGTGTCGAAAAATAGCATCAATCCAATATCGTGGCTAACCGAGCTTTGATTTTGAATGATCCATTTCACAACGACAGTTCCGCTCCCGCCGGTTTCGATTGGTTGAAGTATCTGCGATATCCTGATAGAGTCGTTGCCAAATGGGTCAGTAATAAGTAACCATTCGGTTTTTATCCAGAAGTTTATTGGATCGTAAGTACTCGGTAAGATTTGGAAATCATCCAAGTATGAAGCACTGTCTGGATATAATGTGGAGATTATGGGACCGTTTGAATAAATGACAGAGCTATCTACCCATATCCCAAAATATGCACCATCTGGGCTGGAATGTCTGTAACTACTGTGAAGTAGTTCGCGAACTCCGGGAAAATCGGGTGGGTTGGGTGGAACACCGATACTAAATTGACCGTCCATGCCAGCACCAACGCCGATATGACCTGAATCGGGGGCGCTATCAACCCAAACAGCGAGTCCGCTGACAGCAAACGCCAATATGGCTAAAAAAATTACAATTCTTTTCATGATTCCTCCATAGATTGTTAATTATCAGAATTGTTCAATGTCAACCAACACCCTTAAGAAAGCGGTTTTGGTTTTATTGCTTTTTATCAATAATATTTCTTCAAATCTTCGAACTTGAGCATCAGCTGGAATTTTCAAGGTTATCGGTAATGGGCCACCACCTTCATCGGAGCCGGGAATGACTATCTCTTTAGGATATTCTATCCACTCCGGATTGGTAAGTCTCGGATAACTGGGAGAGCCGAGGATCGTTAGTTTGGCAACATCGGAAGAAGGGTCCAGCCGCTCTACTGTATATAGTGAAGAATTGAGTTTTTCATGAAAAAGTGTTGCGACTTCGACGCGTTCTATTCCCGGCTGCATGTTTTCGAATGCAAGCTTGCTCGGGACGGCAACTATCTCATTCAAACCACATTTTGGAATTACATTTTCCTTAGCTTGAGTCTCAATTCTAAATTGAAGGTAACCGCCAACTTGGATTTGAGTTGCGCCTTTAGCAACAGCAATTGGCGTAACTGGAATTCCTAGAAGCCAGTTATGGTTGTATAATCCTTCATCCATAGGAATATTAAGCCACATCGGAATCTCTGAAATTTTACCTGCTTCGACAGTTATTGTTTCCGCTCCAAACGAGAACCATATCGGTTCAGGGAAATCGAAGTATCCAGTTGCTGAACTGTTTCCCATACTAGGCTTTTCAGAGTGTAATTCGTAGGTAATTTCCCCTTCGACAGGCCCAATTCGAATAGTTTGATTTCTTTCCATGGCAAAATCATAGGGTTTTCCAACCGGTGCATCGTAAAGAAGTATTGTCCCCGGTGATATCCTAAAACCCAACGCAAAAACAGAGGATATAATTGCTAATAAAATTAAATGCCAGAATCTAAGCCTCAAATTCAGAACCTCCATAGAATATTTATTTATAATCTATTGTCCAAATTCATGAAAAGCAACACAAATCATAAAAATTTGGAATTTATATCTCTCATAGATAGATTAATTTATCCCTCATTTCAAAATATAGAGAAAATGCATTTCAGCAATGAATTGATAAGTTCAATTAATTTTCTAAATCCCTTGCTAATTATAAGGTCTTCCAATATATTTCTTTGATTAGTGATTTTTAAAAATGATAGGGAGTTTCTATGATGAAACGCGTTCTTTTTGTTTTGTTGTATCTAGTAGCACTCTTGAATCTTGGGATAGCTAAACCTCTGGAGATTAATAACCTTGATGTGAATCGAGTAGGTGTCGAATTACCGGCTATTGATCCTAATGCACTTTTTTTGCATGAGGAGAACCTGAAACTGGATGGTTTTTCCGAATTATTTACAGGTGAACTCGGCTGGGAAGTTCACTGTCGTCTCGATACTGGGGCTGTAGACATTGTTTTTTGCATCGATTCCAGTGGATCGATGTCCAGCACCATTTCCAGCGTTCGTGCGAGTATTGGCGGCCTAATCTCATCCCTCGAATCAGCTGGATATGATTACCATCTAGGGGGTATAACTTATGCCGATGGGACGAACCTATGGGATTTTGATGGGGGGACACCCGGTAATCAAATGACAGCAAATTCAGCCACATTTACAAGCGGAACATGGCTTGGAGGTGTTGGCGCTTCAGGTGGTGCCGATGGCCCTGAACAATCCTTAGATGCAATTGGTGATGCTATTCGTGAATATGATTGGCGGCCTGATGCTCTTCGCATAATAATCGGTTTTACGGATGCTTCTTATTGCCAAGTAGGAGATGGATGTTCCGGGTATTGTAATCCTGGCACCGGGCCTTATGGAAGTCCCGCTACAGAAACAGATACAGGTATTGCCTCATTAATTTCCTCCACTGGCACTGTAATTTTTTGGGCTTCGAGAACTTCGATTTATGCCTCCTGCGGCACATACACCTCTCCCGTTCCGGCGCATCCTCCCTGGACGGGAACTGGCCATTTGGGGTGGTATCAATATTTCGCATATGTTTCGGGGGGAAAATGGTACGATCTTAGCTCGACAAGTTGGAGTACTATTTTTTCTGATGTATCAGCATTGATTAGCACTTTTATGTCCATCAGTGTCGATGTTACAAATAATTCCGGGACGACAATTAATCCAATTATTGCTTCGCTCAGTCCTGGTGCATGTATCAGTGTTCTCTCTTCAAATCCCATTTCGTATGGTCCTGTGACCTCGGGGTCGAGTCATCATTTTTATTGGCGTATCGATTACGATTCGACCTGTAGCGGTCCCGCTTTATGTTTCGATATTTCCGTTGCAGGTGGAGGTTATGCGGATACAGCCGTAGGTTGTCT
>JAGLDC010000071.1 GCA_023145965.1 bacterium
CGAGGTCGAGGGAAAGCAACCGATTTTTGTGGATACAATTCAGCCGGCTGTTAGGCGGCTTTATTCGCTCATCCCAGATGATCCGAGCATGTTCAACAGACGGTTCATGGTGCAGCTTCGAGTTATGCAAAGCAATTCCTCATCAAATGTCCAATCTGCAATTATAGGCAACTATTTAATTGAAACACAATCTAATAATTTTGTCAGAACTGGAGGGAATCCCATTTCCATTGCGCCTTCGGTTCTCGACCTTGATTCAACCGGTGAGGGTGTCTTTAAAGTTTTCAACAACGACACAGTCCCACATTTTATAATATGCTATAGCGCGATTCCAGAAATTGAACCAAAAGGTGTAGCGGTTTCAGTTTCCCCCGGCTATTCAATAGGCGATCCAGTTCAATTTGTAGCTAGCCAGCAAAGCTTTATTATAGAACCTGACAGTGAAAAAAAGCTTTTCATCTCGATGCCAAACGAGGAATATCGTGCTTCCGTGCAGGGAAAAGTCGAAGCTATACTTTGGATAAAAGACCCTTCTAATACCAATTCCTCTAGATTCATTCGCTTGCATTGGAACTCCGAATAATATATATTTAGATAAATTAACTTGATGGTTCAAATCGATGGCACTTTGTTTGCATTAACTATAACCATTGAGCATAAATCTAATTTGGAGGTGTAATCGTGAAGCGAGTAACTATTTTAATTATCCTCTTGATTGCGCTATGCGCTTATGGCCAAATGGCTGTGAAAACCATTGTGGTCAAAGAAGATACTTTAGAATCCAATTCATCGGATGCAGAGAATATCTCTGAAGATATTGGAAAAACAGTAGCTAAAATAGTGGCCGAGGCTCTCGATGATATCGATCTTGACGATGAGGATATTCAAGAGATACGAATAGCTAAAGAAATATATCACGGAGCACAGCGCGATTCCGATGATGAAGAATGCTATAGCCACGGAATCCATAGGGGCAGACATTCCGATTGGGAAAAACCAAATAAAATATGGGGCCAACCAGCCATGTTCCTTTTCATTATAGTTTGGCTCGGCGTAGTTCTGATATTTTTTATAATGTGGATAATAACACTCGCTATAGTTGGAAAAGGATTTTCAAAAATTGCCAAAGCCATCGAAGCAAACAAAGAGAAGTAAGAACGACCTAAAAGTGTTCTCAGGCTTTGCCTTAGCTGGATTGTTTTTTTCTGTTGGCGCTGAACTGCTTTTTCCCAGATTTTCTAATAGCTTCATCGAAAAGGCGATACATTTATTAACACCAGCTGTGGTTATGGGATTGGTGGGTTTGCTGTTTTCACCGAGACTTCTTAAAAAGAAGCGTAGTTCGGTATTCAGCTATATTCTTTTTGCCCTTACAGGCCTCGCTGGAGTGCTTTTACTATTAAGTTATTTCGAAACCGGATCACAATTCGACTTGACTCTCAAATCATACTATATCGGATGCTGGTTTGGTGTCTTTTTCGGTTTCGCAACGTGCTTTGCTATCGATGAAGCTATATACAGAAAGGAAGAAAATGAAAATCGGGAATGAAAGGGATGTCCCAAAAAACGATGTCTTGTTAAAAGATGCTAAAGGGGTCAAAATTCAATGGTTAATTTCAGGGGATGATGGTGCTCCGAATTTTGCCATGAGACGCTTTACAATAATCCCTGGGGGTCATACTCCTTATCATTCACATGCTCATGAACATGAAGTTTTCATTATTGCTGGAAAGGGGAAAGCTGTCTATAAAAATCGTTCGATCGAGGTTATTCCCGGCAGCTTTGTTTTTATCGATGGTGGCTCAATGCACAATTTTGTCAACGATGGAGACGAGGATTTAATTTTTCTCTGCATGGTTCCAAACATTAATGGTTAGTAAAGGCAATTAATATGGGTGTTATTAGTATTATAGTTTTCTCATTGATACTTGTGTTAGATGGTTGTTCCGCCGCGAAAGTTCCAACTGGCCCCCCAAAACCAGAATTAAGCGAACTTGAGTTTAACTGGGGACGCATACCCCAGAATTCAATTGTCACACATGTGTATAATCTCAGTAATGCTGGTGGCGATTCCATTATTATCGAGGAATTGAGGCCACACTGTGGATGCACAAAAGCTCCTCTTTCCACAAATGTAGTCCATGCAGGAGAGAGCATTCCTATAGAACTGAGGTTCAACTCGAAGGGCTATCGAAATAAAGCCAGAAAATCTGCCTCATTAAGATTGAAAAGCGGCGAAGAGGTGATCAACAATCGACTCGTATTTAATGCATATGTTGATACATCCTCTATCCTCTTTTCCGATGGTCAGATCGAGGTCAGCATGCCAATCGTCGAGTTCACCGATTCCATAGAATCCATTGAGATAGGATTAAAGAACAGAATGGCGGCATCAAGAAATCTGATAATTGTCGATTATCAATCAGACAGGATTGAGGTTTCTTGGGAAGAGAAAAAACTAAAACCCAAAGATTCCGTTAGGCTTAAAATAACGCGTAAAATCCCAAGCAAGGAATTGTTTGCTTCCATTACCATGGAGATGGAGGGTTATGATAATTCGCGAATAACTATACCTGTTAGTGGTATTAACCGCCGAGCCACTAGACTTCCATCTGTGAAGAAAGTATCTCGATCTCAGAAAAGCAGTAGCAATATTCCATGGCTTGACGACCCAAATTACCGGGGCAGACCGCGTTAAATCGCTTTCCCCGGATTCAATATTCCCTTTGGATCGAATGCATGCTTTATATTTTTCATTAAGTCTAATTCGCTTTTCCCGATGCCTATCGGAAGGTAAGGTTTTTTGAGGTATCCTATGCCGTGTTCGGCTGTTATTGTTCCACCTAATCTGACAGCTAATTTGAATAATTCGGGGATATAGTCTTTCATGACTTTTTCCCATGCAGTATCATCGAAGTCTTCCTTGAGGGCATCGATATGCAGATTGCCATCGCCGGCGTGTCCGAATGAAAGCACTCGAATGCCAAATTTCTTTCCAAGTTCACGCGCGCCACACCACAATTCTGCGAGTTTTGCTCGTGGCACCGCAACATCCTCTGCAACGATTGTCGGACTTACCGCTCTTAATGCCTCGCGTATCGATCGACGAACATCCCATATTCTATCCTGAAATGGTCTGTTATCCGCAACAAGGACATCAATTGCGCCAAGTTCGAGTGCTATTTCTCCTAGAGTAAAATAGCGTTTTTCAAGCTCCTCCTCCGATTCAGCATCGAGGGAAATAATTAGCTGTGCACCAGCTTCCCTCATCGGGACATCCTTTTGTAAAACCTCTGCAACAATGCGAACAATATCTCCTTCCATGAATTCTATTGTCGAAGGCACAATCTTTCTTCGTATTATTTCACTAACTGCTGAGACACTATCCTCCACAGAATCGAAACCCACAAGAAGATCGACATGAAATTCTGGTTTTGGAAGAAGCTTAAAAGTTATCTCGGTTGTTACCGCTAGAGTTCCCTCTGAACCACAAATCACATGAGTAAGGTCGTAACCAGCAACATTCTTCACCAACTTGCCGCCATATGTGATCACGTCCCCTCCGGGGATCACTGCGCGAAAACCTTTTACGTAATCTCGGGTTATACCATATTTAACTGCAGTCATTCCACCGGCGTTGGTCTGAAAATTCCCCCCAATACTACAACTATCCAGGCTTGCAGGGTCTGGAGGATAAAATAGACCTTTTTCTTCGACAGCTCGCCTAAGATCGCCTGTTATCACTGCTGGTTGTGTAATTACCATTAGATTTTCCTCGTCTATTTCGAGGATGCTGTTCATTCTTTCTAGCGAAAGCACAATAGCTGAGTCGAATGGTATCGAACCTCCGGCTACTCCCGTGCCTAGCCCCCTCGTGACAACAGGAATGGCCTTTTCGTTTGTATATCGAAGGATCTTAGATATTTCTTTTTCGTCGCCTGCTTTCAGCACCAGTGATGGCTTCGCTTGGATATTGGGAGATTCATCATGGGAATATTCTTCCATCCCATCACCGACTATTGCATTATCGCTCCCCACAATATCGACAAGCGCAAGTATATCTTCGCCCGTCGGTTTATTAAGCGCAAAATTCCCATTCATATTATTAAAGCTCCTTGCCATCGATCAAATTCCTAATAATTTCACTTATTTTTTTAAATGCTTTCGCTCTGTGGCTTATTGAATCCTTTTCTTTTGCGGATATTTCTGCAAATGTTCTACCGTCCGGCAAAGCGAAAATAGGATCATAGCCGAAACCGCTTGACCCTCGTTTTTCGCGTGTTATAATCCCATTTATTTGTCCGCAGCGAGTTAGAGCGCGACCATTTGTTAAAACTAGCGCTGATACACAAAGGAAATATGCACCTCTCTCCCCTGCTTTCACATCCTTTAAATCGTGGAGTAATTTATTATTATTATCGTCGTATGTGCATCCGGGACCGGCGAATCTAGCCGAATAAATCCCTGGCCCTCCAGAAAGCGCATCGACGCAAAGGCCACTGTCGTCGGCTAATGCGGGAAACCCGGTGTATTCCACGGCCTCGCGAGCTTTTTTAATGGCGTTTTCCTCGAAAGTCTGGCCGTCCTCGACAGTGTCCGGCATTTTTGGGTAGTCATCCAGCGAGATAAAATCGACAGAAATGCCATCGAGTATCGATGATATTTCACGCACCTTATTTTTATTTCTAGTTGCAAAAACTATTTTCATATAACCTCCATGCAGATTTAATTTTACTATAAAATATTTCAATTTCTATAATAAAGGCAAGATAAAAAGGGAGCGTAAAAAAAGTTTTAATCCGTTCATGAATATTCAAGACCGTCTGTTTTTTTGCTCTCTAAGGCTGTCACGCCCGCTGTTACGTCCTTTGGGCGCAGTGGTTCCCACTCCCCCCTTCCCTTTTCCCTCGTGCCAGCCTCTGTCGATCTCCATCTGATCTAGAATCTGATGGGCACATCAGATTATTTCTTGACCCAGTTGGTTTTTATGAAGGATACACCGTAGCAACCTTATAGAGAAAACGAACCTGATTTACGATAGACTTTTGTGGGAATATCGTAATTTACGACATATGATATTGAATAATATGAGCATAACCTATTATAAAGAATGCTATTACCTTAAACACTTCGAGGAAAATATCATTTAATTATTTCAAATACTTTTTAAAATAATCCTCTGTGTCTGGCAGGCCACCTTGAAGAATCATATATCCGTTGTGCGGTTCGCGTTCGGTGATCTCATGGTTTATGGATTTGTGCATCATCCGCATGACTTCTTTGTGTTCGTTAGTATGACCTAAAACCCAGGAGAGTTTCATCAATGCCGTCTCCGGCAACATATTATCGAGTTGGACGATACCTATGTTTAACAAATCGCGACCAGTGTCATAAACAAACATCTGTGTATAACCCCAAAGGGTTTGCACAGTCATAACAATATGCACACCTGCTTTCCTTGCTCTTTCGAGTGCAGGGAAAAGTGCTCGATTAACGTGCCCAAGCCCAGTGCCGGCAATAACGATTCCACGATAGTCTTTCTCGACAAGTGCATCTACCAAATCGGGTTTCATGCCGGGGTAATAATATAGGATAGTAGTGCGGTCGTCATATACTGCGTCGAGCTTGACCTTACGGTTTTTATCTCGTGGAAGATAGTCTTTGTTAATATATTTGAACCCATCTTTTTTGACCATACAAAGCGGAACATCGCCAAGCGTCCGGAATGTGTTACGGTATGAACTATGCATTTTCCTGCAACGAGTTCCTCTATGAAGAAGACCGTACCGGTCGGATGTCGGTCCAAACATGCAAATTTGGACCTCCGCTATATCGCCGTAAGCCGCAGCATTGACCGCGTGAATTAGATTAAGGGCTGCGTCTGAACTGGGACGATCAGAGCTTCTCTGCGAACCGACGATAACGATTGGCACAGGGCTTTCTTGCACCATAAAACTTAATATTGCGGCGGTGTGTCCCATTGTGTCGGTGCCATGGCCAATAACAATGCCATCGGTGCCGGCCTCTATCTCCTCAACTATGGCTTTTGAGAGGGTAATATATTGCTCCATTGCCATGTTTTCGGAGAATACGCCGAAAATCATACGAGTCTTAAGGTTACAGATATCAGCAAGCTCCGGCACAGCTGAATAAAGCTCTCCGGGTGAGAATGCCGGGATCACAGCGCCTGTGCGATAATCGAGGCGTGAGGCAATAGTTCCACCGGTGCCAAGAAGTGTAACATTTGGAAGCTTGGGATCGGTAGGAAATTCCTTCTCGGGCATCTTGTAAAAAGCCTCTTTATAACCGAGTTCAACAATTTCCAGAACACGATCAACATGAATACCAACATTATATCCCGTTTTGAGCTTGACTACAATGTGAAGATCGTCGTAAGTCTCGCTTCGAGGCAAGATAACACCCTCGAAAACGCTTCCCTTGTCGTTGACAATGCGAACATCGCTCCACACCCCAACACCCCATTGTCCAAGGCGTTCGCGTGCGAGTCCTTTATAACCTTTAAGCTTATCTTTTTTTTCAGTTTTCTTGTCGCTCACGGTTATTGCTCCTAATTATTTATTGATGATTTGTCCGCAATCGTTTTACGAAAGTATTTTTCAATTTCGCGTCCTGAAACGATACCACGGTATATGTGCATAGTCTTGGCCATAGAGAGTTTAATTAATACTTCTTCGTTGGATTTTTGTGCTATACTCTCAATTTCAGTGAGTGCTTTATTTGCAAAGTCTCTCCAATTTTCAATATCGATCGAATGCATTATCCCATCGATAATTTGCGAAACTGGTATCTTGGGCGAATTCGCAACCATACGGACGAGATTATCCCAATTTTCGGCAAGTTCCAGTTTTTTGGCGAACTCGCGGAAAAGGTTAATCCACTTATCTTTCGGAATAGTGTCAACCTTCACCCCTTTTCGGTGAAGGCTTTTCAATTTCTCGCCGAAGAATATACCCGCCATCTTTAAATCTGCACCTGTGTCCTCGACAACAGCATCGACTATATTCGCCCAGCCTCTTCTAATTAGGTAATAGGTTGTATTAATCGGTATTCTCGCATTGGAATATTCTTCCTCGCGAATCCACGGTTGACGTTGAAGACCGGCTGTTATTCCTTCAATTCTGTCGCGAGTGATTCGAATCGGCGGGCTATCGGTATCAGGATACATCCTGTTGGGACCGGGAAGAATGCGCTCGAAATCTGTATGTCCATCGGCGAATCCCTGTCGTGTTTCGGGGGGAATACCATCGATAGCATCGACGTAGCGATTATAAATCTCCTCGCATGCCGATAATACGTCATCTTCGGGACCCCATATAATTATAAGAGAATCATCCTCTTTGCAGTCATCCTCTTTCATGATTGTTTTAATAGATGGCCTAGCAGCGTCGAAACCGCTTAAATCCTCGCTGTGTATTATTATCGGTCGCTGATCGAGACAACTCACCACGCGGATTCTACCTCGAAGTTCGTCAGAGAAGTTCTTGCCCGGTTGGGTTTTCCAATCGAGCGTTCCCGCAAGCCCTTCGAGTTTCACTGCACGAACAACAAACTTGCCTTTGCCGAGTTCCAAATCCGGCCTGCGTTCGTCGGATTTAATGAACATTTCCCATCCCTCGGATGTTAAAAAGGCAAGCTCTGAGTTTATGAATTTATCAGTAACATCGAAATGCGTTATTTTTGCGCGGACTTCTTCTGGAGTGTTAAATCCACGAGTATGAAGTTCGTCCATGAGTTTAAGCAAGTTGACTTGGCGAATAGCCTCGCCATGAACTACCCTGGCCGCGATTCTTGCGCGCGGAATACCCTTGATTTCCACACGTCTTCCACCACGAACCGAAACATTAACATCCTGTCTGCTCGCACCGATTCCATAGCGAACATGATTGGTGGATCGACAAATTCTGCCGATAAACAGTATTGCCTCTTCGACCTCCTCTGGAGTGTAGAGCTGAGGTTGTGTTACTATCTCGACTAAAGGCATTCCAAGGCGGTCTGTTCGCCAAACGATAAGGTGCCCTTTATCAGAGACTTCTCGGCAAGAATCTTCCTCGATGCTAACCTGAATGATGCCTAAATCTCTGTTCTTGAAAGGTATATTTCCGTTTACACCAACAATAGCTGTCCGTTGGAAACCGGTGGGAATCGAACCATCGAGATATTGTTTCCGGGCAACATGCACCTCGTCAACAATATCCATATTTAACATAAGGCATTGCTCGATTGATATATCAAGAGCTTCCTCGTTCATGAGAAAAGGCGGGGTATCATCCATCTCATAGGTGCATGTGTTTTTGTTGTGAAGCAGATATATAATCTGTTTCTTGGTTTTAAACTCCATAAGTGCCGCACCATCAAAGACTCCCAACTCCGAAAGGGTTGGACGCATGTGTCTCAGAATAGCTGCGTCGTGTTCTTTAGTATAGAGTCCTGCTGGGCATCGACAGAACATCTTTCGTTGAGTTAAAAGCTGTTGATGAACTTCGAGTCCAACTATTAAACCTATTTCATGATAATCCACGGGCATTTGGGGACAATTACAGTTCTTACAATCGTCCATATTAGTATAATCTTTCATAGATAAGCTCAAATATGGAATAAATGGTTCATAATATTATTATCCTTTGAAAAAGAATTCAATTCCAATATTTTGGAGTAAGCCAAAAAATTATCATATTATAAATATTAGAAACCTATTTTGCAAGAAATTCTATTTGCTCCTACTCAAGAAATGTGTTCGGTGAGCACGAGTATAGAAGAGAGAAATATGAAAGGAAAGAGAAACTTATTTAATTCTTATGAAACATAATACTCTTCGGGCGCAAGCTGATAATTACCCTCGATACAAGTTATAAGTTCCCTGAATTCTGCATCGGATTTGTCGTTCTCGGCATCTATTATCTTCTGTATCTCAGCCTCGTATTTGGCGCGCTTAACGCCCTCGAGGTATTTGACCGCTACCGATGGAAAAAGCTCCATAAGAAGCTCTTCTTTTTCATTTTCGGCAAGGCGAACTCCACCTATATCCTCTAAAATTGGATTGGGCTGCTTCTCATAATTTGAAGTATCATAAGGCATTTCTTCGGGCGAACCTGTAATCTGTTTTCTGAATTCGGGATCGACTGGAATAGGAGTTTTACCATATCCACCCCGAACGAGACTAACGAACTGAGCAGAGGTCATGTCGTAATAACTCTTGCCATTTGCAACACTTACGACGCTGTTTACCGCCTGCACACCAACAATCTGGCTTGTAGGTGTGACCAATGGTGGAAGTCCGGAGTCGAGTCGCACGCGCGGAATATTCTTTAACACAGTATCGAAAAGCTCAGACATGCCCATGGTATCGAGCTGAGCAACCATGTTACTATACATGCCGCCTGGAATCTGAGCCTCTTTAACAATCTGGTTTGGACCGGGGAAATTGAAATAGGCTTCAATCTTTTGTGTTAGATCGACAACGCTGTCGGCATCGTTTTTGCCGGCAGCCTCGATGGCCTGATCGAAGAGCCTGTCTATCTCGGCCGGTATTTTATCCTTCGATATATCGAATTGCATCGGCATTTTCCCTGTTTTATCGAAATCGGCCAGCTCATTGCGAATATCATATAGCTCTTTATTAATTTTGCCAACAGCCTCTATGTTAACACCGGTATCGATTCCTAACTTGTCGCAAAATATTTGAATTAATTCGAATGCAGGTGCAGCAGGGCCTCCAGCGAAATTCATGATCACAGTATCGACAATATCAGCGCCCTTCATAACGGCGACTAAAGCCGAACCAAGACCATAACCGGGGGTGCAATGACTGTGATGATCGATCGGTATCTTGACCTTTTTCTTCATTTCAGTATAGAGCTTACTCGCAACTTTTGGATGAATTAGACCAGCCATGTCTTTGATTGTAATCATATCAGCACCGAGAGCCTCGAGCTTCAATGCTTTATCTACAAAATAATCGACAGTAAAAACCGGTTTCGGAAGTGGTTTTCCTGAGAATATCCCTTTTATTTTTTCTGAAAAAGTGAATTTTGGGTCGGTAGTATAACAAACCGCGCAGTCTGTCTGGCCTTTGTTCTTTCGAACTACCTCGATAGTCGATTTCATGTTGTTTATATCGTTCAAGGCATCGAAGATGCGCATTATATCTACACCGGTTTCGAGTGCGTTACGGTTAAAACCCTCGATAGCCTCTTCTGGATATGGGGTATATCCAAAAAGGTTGCGCCCTCTTGAAAGCGCTGTTAGAAGTGATGTATCGCCAACAGCTGCTTTTATCTTAGCCAACCTATCCCATGGATTCTCGCCCAGATATCTCATAGTGGAATCGGGAACGGCTCCGCCCCATACTTCCATAGCATAAAATTGGGCTTCCTTATAGAAAGGCAGACACCTATCTACTTGATTCTGTTTCATTCTTGTAGCCAATTGCGATTGTTGGCCATCACGGAGTGTAAGATCGCGTATAAGCAGCTTTCGGCCCATTGTTCCTCCTATAAATTCCGAGGCTCTATATTTAATAGCTTTTAATTATACGAAAAACAACTTTCCGTGCAACATATTATTATCCTTCGCCATACTATTGGCTCGCCTTTTTCATTGCCATTGGCCTAAACCAACGGCAATGAAAAAGTGACTGCCATCGCCGCCCTCTTCAATTGCTAAATTTACATTACCCGAAGCGAATC
>JAGLDC010000072.1 GCA_023145965.1 bacterium
CGATTACAGGCTCTGCCTCTTCCTCAATTTTTGGAACACCAGCTAAAGCCTCTCCAAGTGCATCGCCAAAGGCTGCAGTATTTGTAGGATGAGCGCCTAAGTAACGATCATAATCCGTCTGTTCCTTCGTCTCGAAGAAAGCGTTGACGCTCAAAACTATGCGTCTTTCGGTCCTATCAAACTCGAGAACCTTCAGGGGAAGAAGATCGCCTTCCGAGAAAGCATCCTGAGGTCTATTAACCTCTTTACCTAGTTGAGTCACCGGAACAAATCCCTCCACATCGTCGGGGAGTTTAACGGTAACGCCTCGATCGTTCATACGAAGAATTCTTCCCTCAGTTTCGCGACCGACAGAATACCTTCCAGAAAGCTCAGGCCACGGATCTTTTTCAAGCTGCTTCAAACCGAGGCTCACCCTGCGATTCTCGGGATCGATATTCAGAACGATTAATTCCTGTTCTTCGCCCTTCTTCATAATCTCAGAAGGATGCATAATCCTCTTTGTCCAAGACATGTCTGAGATATGAACCAAACCGTCGATACCCTCCTCGACCTCGACGAAAGCCCCGAAGCTTGTAAGATTGCGAACAACGCCAGTGATCTTGGTGCCCGGAGGATACTTTGCAGCAAGCATAGTCCAAGGATCTGGCTGAAGCTGCTTGACTCCAAGCGATATCTTTTGATTCTCTTTTTCTACCGAGAGAACTACAACATCGATCTCATCACTGAGTGAGAGAACTTCAGAGGGGTGATTGATGTGCTTCGTCCATGACATCTCTGAGATGTGAACAAGGCCTTCGATGCCCTCTTCGAGCTCAACAAACGCGCCATATTTTGTGATATTAACAACTTTTCCGCGAATACGAGCACCCTCGGGATATTTCTCATCAACAGCTTCCCATGGTGAAGGTGTAAGTTGTTTGAGGCCGAGGCTAATCCTCTCCTTCTTTTTATCGTATTTCAATATTTTTACATTAATTTCGTCGCCTATCTTGAGCATCTCGCCCGGGTGCTTAATCCTCGACCAGGACATATCTGTAATATGCAGCAAACCGTCGAGACCGCCAAGGTCTATGAATACCCCAAAGTCGGTGATATTCTTAACAATACCAAGACGCACCTGTTCCTCTTCGATCTCGGAGAGAAGATCCTGGCGTTTGGAGCTACGCTCATCTTCAAGAACAATGCGCCTGCTAACAACAATATTCCTGCGAATCTTGTTTAGCTTGATAACCCGGAAATCCATTTTCTGATTGATCAAAGCATCGAAATCTGGGACCTGACGAAGAGCTATCTGGCTTCCGGGAAGGAAGGCATCCACACCCATGATATCAACAACCATACCACCCTTGATACGCTTACGGATGACACCTTGCACCAATTCACCTGATTCATACGCTTCGCGTATCTCTTTCCAGACGCGAACAAAATCGGCCTTACGCTTAGATATAACGACTTGACCGTTTTCATCTTCGAGCTGTTCGACATAAACAAGAATCTTGTCGCCTGACTTTACATCATCATCGAACTCGACCCTCGAAACTAATCCCTCGGATTTAAATCCTATGTCAACAACAACATCGTCTCCAGAAAAGCGCAGAACTTTACCCTCGATCACTTCATGTTCTTTCAGGGTTGTCATTGTTTCTTCCATGCGTTCTAGCATGGCTTGTCTTTCCTCAATTGTGTAATCTTCTGAAAGATCATCATCCTCTGGAATATCTCCCTCTGAATAAAGAGGCTCGATCTTCATAGGCGTTGGAACAAATTTCTCTGCCTTTTCTTCGGGTTCTTCAACAGGCTTTTCTTCAGCTTGAAGCGTCTCTTCTTCTTCTACTTGATCCTGGTTAGGGGTTTCTTCTTCCGGATTAACTTCCGGTTCGGTAGTCGACACTTCTTCAACAACACTTTCATCCGATTCGACAACCGGTTGAGGTTCGGGAGCCGGGCTCTCTTGAGCCTCGTAGTTGAGCTCCTCTGGGACTTCTGGGTTCATTGGGTTACTCCTTGTATGTGGTTTGTTATTGTATTCTACCATTCGAGATATCTTATCTTCAATAAGTTTTTCGATTCTATTAACCGATTCTTCGAGGGTTTCACCAGTATTATCGATTTCGATAGCATCTTCAGCTTTCTTGAGTGGGCTATCCTCCCGAGTAGAATCCATTCTATCTCGGCGTATTATTTCCTTTTCAATTTCTTCTATGTTTGAATCCATGCCGGCGGCTTCGAGCTGTTTCACCCTTCTTTTTGCTCTTTCAGCAGAACTTGCAGTGATAAATATCTTGATTTCAGCATCGGGAAGAACAACTGTTCCAATATCTCGTCCTTCCATCACAACATGACCGTTTTGTGCAGCCTCCCTTTGTCTGCGCACCATTTCCTTACGAACCATTGGATGTGCACAAACTTGAGAAACCAACGCATCGACAGCAGGTGTTCGTATAGCATTCGTAACATCGCTATCACCAATAAATGTATGCCTTGGCCTGAGG
This sequence comes from bacterium, assembly GCA_023145965.1. Lineage (NCBI taxonomy): Bacteria > bacterium. The sequence goes on from JAGLDC010000072.1 coordinate 2,496, forward strand.
TGAAAATCTAGCTCGTGAAGCCTTTTAGCAAGGGCATTCCCATCCGCAGGATCGATGTTCTCCTCTATAGCCACCAATGTAAGGGCTCGATACATCGCACCGGTGTCGAGATATAAATAATCCATTTTTTCGGCCAATTTACGAGCAATTGTGGATTTCCCAGAACCCGCAGGCCCGTCGATTGCTATCTTTGTTTCTTTCATAGACAAAAATCTTTCTCTTTGGAAATTACTCCAAATTAATTACAACTCGCAAAATATAAAGCTGTATATAAGATTGTCAAGCGATTTATATAATAACAATTAAGCGCTAGTTTTAGTAACCAAACAAGGGGCGGGTAAAGACTAAAAGGTATTACACAAAGGCGTTAGGAAAACACCGATTGACTGCTCCTCTGTCATTTCGAGCGAAGCGAGAAATCTCATTTTCAATCCGTAGGGGCGAGGTCTCCTCGCCCGTTATTTGAAACCGGCGCGGTTTCCGCCGACGGGACGGACAACCCGCCCCCACGGCGCATGCGCTTTTTGCATTTCTAATTCCCGCCCTCGCGGACATAAAACCCTATTTCAAATACACGACCCGTTTAATTGCCTCGCTATCCCCTATTTTCGCTCTGACTAGATAAACACCCGAAACCACCGACGACTCCGGTTGCCAGATGTATTGGCGGGTTGTAAGGGCGAGGTCTCCTCGCCCGTTCGCCAGCGGGACGGGAAACCCATCCCCTACGGAATTGTTCGCGAAGATTTCCGCAATCATTCGCCCGTTTATATCAAATATCTCTATACGGGAAGGCGCAAGACCCTCCCCTACGGGCGCGTCAAGGGAGATCGTTACCGCCGAATTGAAGGGATTGGGACATGCCGTTATACTAAAAGAGACTGGTTTTATAGAGGATTCTTCTATCGAGGTCGTATCGAGAACCTCCTGCCGGATACCGATAGCATGCCAGGTTTCGTATGGGAAATAAGCCCTTCCGGTCATCACGACATCACCGTTTCGACATCTGCAGATGCCCCAACCCCATTCTACAGTGTCCGGTGCGCCGTAACTCGAGTATTCCAAAAGATTGCCGGAAGAATCGATCAACATATACAGGAGATCATCGTCCAGATCCAGCCTGCCTGTCATCGCGTATTTATCCGGCGGGATCTGGATAGCCATATAAATTTCCCCGTCTATAAGATCGGTAACTCCATAATCCTTTGTCCAAATAGTATCACCGGAAGAGTCTATCTTCGCCGCCCACGCACCCATATGATTTTCGCCAACAACCATGTATCCTTCATTATAGGCCGCACAAACATTATTGATATAATTCGGGAAGTAGTCGCGATTTGTTAAAATGCTATCGCCATCAGGGCTAAGTCTCATAAAAATCGAATTATGATAAGACGAAGGAAGAAAATCGATAACATTTATACATCCAGCATTATCGACATACATCTCCTCTGGCCCCGAATAAACGTCGAAGTGAAAGACAGATTCCCATTCGATATCCCAATCCGGCGGGCAGAACTTGACGAAATGCCAATAATAACCCGAGGTCGTAGTCGAATCGCCTTGCAATCCAATTACAAATCCAGAATCGGGAGTCCCCGCAATGCAATGAACACCCAAGTAAGAGTCATATCGATATAGTCCTGTCCAATAGACAATATTATCACTAGCAGGATCGTAAATAGCAAAAAAAACAGAATCCGACATTGTTCCTATAAAACCAACCATACCGATGGCACCGGATGCAGTTGTGTCTGTTTCCCATAAAATTGCATCTTCGGTGTTTGTAAATCGGCTTTCATGTATCACTATCCCCAGTGAATCGGTTCGTAAAACCCGAATATAGCAGTCGGGATCCCAACCAGTTCCAAAGAAAAGCAAGTCGCCTTCCGCTGTTTCTAAAACATCATAATGATTACTTGAAACAACCGGTGGTTCAAAGTAGCGATAATTCCAATTCAACCCAAATGCCGCTGTTGAAACAATAATTCCGAAAAGAATGTATTTTATTATCTGCATGATGTAGTAGTGGTTGTATCGTGAACCGGTGCGTAAAGATTAGCATCTCCATTGCCGCCGCTGATTATCACTTGTGTGCTATCGCTTTGTTTATACCAAGCTGGAGGAGCTATTAGTTCATCATGACATCCCGGAGACAAAGCTACTTTAACTCTAACATAATATGTTCCATTTGACAAGCCGGTAAACCTATATTCATATTGATCTACCTCCCCAATACAAGTCGAATCGATAAGAGAATATAACGAATTATACAAATAGACTTCACCAATTTCTGAATATTCTTCATCTCCTTCATCGCAGCTATCACTAATTACCAATCCTTTAATATCATATCCAATTATTGAGATAATACTTAACAAAACGATGCAGATTGCAAGCTTTGCGGAATCTTTCATTTTGTTTCCTTTAAAAAAGGTTTAAACTCCAGTGCATCTTTAATACACCTTTTAAAAGCGCGGCTGCGTGCGGCGTATTTCGGTTTATGACCTTGCATATTCTTTCCTAAACACAAATTAATATGCTTCATTTAGAAATGCAAGCGAAAAAATCGTTTTCGGTTTCCTCGCACCCGCGCTCCGGTGGCTGTCCTAAAACTCCTCGATGTTTTATTTATTAATAGTCGTTTCCGTTAAATTCCCGGTAGAAAATGAGTTTAATGCGTTTTTCGTTCTATTTTTTATTCTTAAAGGGCTTTTTAAGGGCTATTTACCGGGAAAAAATAAAACACCCTGTCCTCAAGCCATTTTTGCCCATGCAGGATACATTTTACAAAGGTTTACACACGTGCACATCAGACTCCACTGCCCACAAACGTTATCCAACCCGCGAACTGTCCAGCGGCGAAAGCCCAAAATGTGCTTGATATAGCCGAAAACAGGCTCCACTATCGTTTTGCGCCTACCCGGCAAAACCTTATTCTCCGGGATTTTCTGCTTCTCCTGCTGACGTTTGATCGCGCCACCGTAAGGACTTACTGATATCCTTCTGCCCATCTTGTCTTTGGTGCATTTGTGCCGAAAAGGACATCCCCGATAATCGATACAGGTATAAAGTCTTTCAGTGTAACGCTTTTTACGCGAGTTCCTATCCCCCCGATAAGTTAGTGTTCCGCCTTTTGGACAGGTGTATGTATCATTTTCTTCATTGTAAATGAACTTCGACTGATGATACTCCTCATCCGATACGTTCCCCCGCACGAAGGTCGGAGTATGTTTGATGTTCACGAGAACTTCGGCCCCCATATCTTCAGCCCTCGCAAGCTCCTCGCCAGAAAAATATCCGGAATCGGCAACCGACGCCACGCGGCGTCGCAATCGGCCTCAACGCTTCGCGATTCGGCAAGATTTAATTTTCCTTTTCAGAAGCGAATCGGGCCGAGTTGATGTGTGTCGTTTTGCTCGATTGTGACATCGGCACCGACCACTATCCCGCGTTTGTCACCCACCGAGGCCTGAGCGTTGTAACAGAACTTATTCCCGGATTCCGTCTTGATCATCCGGGCATCCCCGTCTGTCTCGTTCAACTGTTTCGCCCCGGCATCGTTAAGCGTTTTAAGTTGCTCTTCGATCTTTCCCAGAAGTTTCTCCCTATCCGCAATATCATCGGGAAGCCTGTATTCGCGGCCCTTTTCGGCCTCCTCGTTATACTCGATCTCCTCGAAAATCTCCTCTAACACCGTATCGTCGAGCTTTGAAAGCAATTTTTCAAGGTCCTCACGAAAATACGATTTCTTTCTCGATACGTCCGCCAATATTTTCGTGCCGTCGACAGCGTTGAGAACAAGCCCGACAAGCTCCATTTTCGACGTGACCCGAACCGACTGCTGAAAAACGCCCTTGATGGCCTAATTATTGTTATTAAAAAAGCGCCAGATCGTGTTGTGGTCGGGATAGTTCATCCCCGTGAGCCAGAGCATTCCGACGCGGAAATCAAGATGTTCGACATCGCTGGCAGGTTAATTAATAAAATCCCGATTTTCGGAAGCGAATCGGCGGAGCCGTTGAGCACATACGCCTCCGGCGCGTGCCGGCGGGCGACCGTCGTCGCTCTTACGCTCCGGAAAACCCAACATCGCGAGGCCCAGCGAGTCGACAAATTCTCTAACAAATCGCGCGGGATGATCCGCTGTAATCCATTCTTCCAATTCCGGCGGAAACAAGAACCGCTGTTCATAATCCGCATGTATCTCATAGCTCATATTTCAAATCCTCCATGTTACTTGCGAAAACAATATACATCATTATTTTCTGTGTGAAAGAGGTTTTGAGACAAACTGCCGGAGCGTGGGAACGAGGTTAAAACGGGCTACAAACCCTGCTATTACTACTATCTCGTTTATTTTTAACATACATTGTTGGCGGTAGTTATTTGTTCAGTAAGTCCTGTATATCTTTAAATGATTTTCCTTTTTCAGTAATCCATTCTGTGAAGCCATTCGAGTTTCTACCTAAAACCATATTTGATGCAGCACTAGGACTGTTAAAAATAGCATCTTCTGTAAATTCTAGTTTGTCTCCTTTGTCAATTAGTATTTTCGTTTCAATTAATTTTCGTCTTAAATTTCGATAGGTCTCGGTAGTCGATTTCGATAGGCTTCTTTTTGCTTCACTCCCTTTAGTCACAATATAGCCTTGATCAGATTCAAACATATTTGCTTTGAAAGATTTTGTTTTAATCTCAAATATTATTTTTGTTTTTGTACCTGACTCTTTTTGCTCAACCAATTCTGGTTTTAAAGTAGATGAAATCAAAAATCTAAACCCCATAACTGGAAGCATTAGTTTTATTTGCTTCAAAAAATACTCCATGTCTGAAATATCTGCTTCATGTAAGGTCGGTAAACTTGGAGAATTTCCATTCTCAATTTCTGCTGTTTTAGCGTCTATTGCGAGTTGTATCAATCTTGATTCAAGGAACTTGATCTGAGTTTTTGTAAGGAGTTCGTCTTTACTAATAAAAATTATTACTTCTTTAAAGTCTTTATTTGGGTCGCTTAAATGTTGTTTAAGTCTGGATTTAATATTCTCTGCTTCTCCAATGTATATTTTCTCTGCAAAGGCTTCATCAGTGGGATCTCCTTTTAAACAATAAATTCCAGGATTATTAAACTCAGGTCTATTGATTATTTTGTTAAGAGATGATCTTGGGCTATAAATTGCTTTTCCAACCCAGTTTCCAATTTCACTGAGTCTTGGTCCGTACTCAGTTCCATCAATCATATAAACTGTTAGTTTTTTTCCCATTCTTGTTCTCTTTTCTCTATTTTTTAATTTCCCCTCGCACCCCCGCTCCGCGCGGGCGCGTTATTTATCGACGCTCTGCATCGATTACATTTAAATTTAGCTCGTCATTCGCCCGCTGTCAAGGCCTATTCAAAAACTCCAACCAGCCGTGGCGCTTGCCCTCGCGTAATGTCTCGCGTTTGAGAGCTATTTCGCGGGTAGCACCCGTGACGCCGTACGGGCCGCGGAAGATTGTCGTTTCAATTATGCCGCCCGCCACTGCGCCTGCGGTTTCCGGCTCGGGGGCCGGAATGACAGAACGGGGTGTGCGCATAGCCTTTGCGGCCTCGGCAACCATTTCGGCGGTCAGGTTCGTTTTAATCGCGTCGGCGTCTCGTCCTTGAACCCGTATTCATAGGCGAAATCGTCCGGTTTTTCTAACTCCCAAATTATCGAGAGCAAAAGGTCTTTTGCGTTGACATAGTAAGATATGGCGACTTCGAGTGCCTGATTAAACTCCTCGAACGCCTCGTCGCCGCACACCCACGCCCCTCGACAAAAATCCGCAATTAGCTCGATAACCCTCCCTCATTTTTCTCCGTTGTTACGAACGACCGCCCCCGCGCGAATGCAGAGTGGGAGGGCACATAGGCCC